>CAISYK010000582.1 GCA_903889605.1 uncultured Bacteroidota bacterium | reverse complement strand
TCTTTCATTTCTTCCAATAAGAATGAAGAAAAATGTCATCTCGAAAACCTATCCAATTTTTTTCATTCAAACAATCATTGTATGGCTGTAAATTGCAGAATTGCTGTATGCATTTTTTGCATATATTTTCTGGTTAGGTTATGTTTAAATGTTTTGGGGGCTTATGTTTTTATTTCTTGTAGATAAATATTGATGAAAACATTTGTCAACATATTATATGTTTTTAAATTTTATTTATTTTAATTAGGGCCGAAAGTCCATTGTCTATAGTACAGTTTGAGGCAGCGTAACATAAAGTATTTTTGTTAAGTCGAATAAGAAATATTTTGCATCAAAATGATGGGAGCGCATGGTTTACTCTTCCTTTTCTAAATGTATAATACCATTCTTTTATTAGCTAAATATCAGCCTTTATTTAAAAATGCTTTATTTAGCTTGTCTTTTATTATTGAAAGAATATGTTTAGCTGATAAGTAATTATGTGTTTTTGAAATAGATAGTCTGAATTCTAATTAAGTAATGTAAAATGCAGATTTTATTTTTAAAATTGTATAGTAAATATTTGATTGATTATGTTCTAAATATGATGCGTCATTGTATAAAAGACAGTTAAATATATTTTAATATTATTTTGGCGGAGGATATCTTTTAAGAAATATTTTTTTTATTCTGTTTTTTTAATAAAAATATATGCTGATTTATCAAGAAGAGTTTTTTTTATTTATAATTATTTTAGCCAATTTATGGAAATATTAGTATTGAATAAAATTTCTTTTTTTTGATTATATTTTCTGATTTTGTGTATTCTTTTTTTGAATTTTCAAAAAAAGGGAAAAACTAAATACCGCATCCAATTTGTTTTTAAAATTCCTTTTAAACTTAAACATTATAATTTATTATTGATCATAGTTTAATGTTAATGCAGAAGTATTTAATTTTTTTAATCTGAATTTTTGTTTTAATAAGTATGTAGTGGATATTAACAATTATTTTAATAGATTGTTAGATAAAATTACACGCATTTTATAAAATCAAAGGTGCATATTACAAAGTGATGTTCATAACTTATTGATTTAAGTCTAAATTTACATTTAAAATGTCTGCATTTTTGGTTGTTTTTCTAATTTTGTTGAGTTTTCAATGTTTTACAAATATTTACTTAATTCTACCAATTATAGTTTAATTCATGCATTATGACGAAACATTTCTCTGTTTTTCCTTTTTTTTCATTATTATTGTATGTAATGTTAATAAAGTGTTTTTATGTTTTTGATTTGAAATAAAATTATTGAAAAATGCTTGTTTGTATTGTAAATATTGGTCATTTGACTTTTTTTACGGTTTAATTTGTTCGACAAGAAGGTTGTTTAAACTGATTAATGATTAAAAATTACCACTTAAATGAATTTTTGTCGCAGGATTTTGTTCTAATAAATTGAATAATAGTTTTCGGTTTTCAATTGCTTGGTTATTAGGAAAATATAGATTTATTTTATGCTTTTTTCAGTACTAAAGATTAGCATATATACGTAACTCATATAGGAGTTTTGCGTAAAACATGACAGTTTGGGAATTTAATATATTTTGTGAAAAGTGTTTACGGTTGTAATTATGGAAAACAATTACTCGTCCAGCGGTAATATTAAAAAAACAGTTTCAATTAAAAGGTTGCTCACTGCATTCCTTTTAATTGTTTCTGCTTGTTTTAGTAATGCCTTTGGACAAGTTAATATTACAGCCCCCTCATTAACAATTACTACTTGTTCTTTCCCTTCTGCATCTTTCACATTAGGTAACATTGTTATTACTGAAACTGCAAACAATGATATTAATGGATGGGGAACCCTTATTCTTACCGCACCTGCAAACTTTGAGTTTACCTCTGCTGGGAGTGCTTCTTTTACGGGTTCCAATGTCACATCAGTTAGTGTCGCCCTTACAAGTTCAACCGTAATTACACTTACTATTGCTGGATCTGGAGCTAGTGCCATCGATGCAATTACAATGACCGGCATCCAGGTGAGAGCTATAACAGGTGCTGCCTCCGGACAAACTGTCACTAGAACAGGCGGAACTTCAACAATCTCTGGAGATGTATCAACAACTGTTCATGCAACGCTTACCTCTGTTTTAAATTCTATCAGCGCTGGCACTATTGCTGCTGCTCAAACTATATGCAGCGGCGGTGACCCTGCGGCTTTTACTGAAAGCGGAACTTCAGGCAGCGGTGTACTTTCTTATGATTGGAGAAGGAGTACTGATAGCTATGTTGGTAATATAGGCTCTGCCGCAACCTATGATGTTGCCTCAGGTTTTACGGTTACAACATCCTACAGGCGTATTACTATCAGTACTCTAAATAGTGTTGTTTGCAACGCTAACACTAATGATGTTACGTTAACTGTTAATTCTGTAATTTCAAATAACACAGTTACTGCTGCGCAAAGTATTTGTTCAGGCTCTGCCCCAAGTGGATTAACTGGAAGTGCACCGGCAGGAGGTAATGGTGCATACACTTATTTGTGGGAATCGTCAACGACGAACAGCACCAGCGGCTTTGCGGCTGCATCGGGCACAAACAATACCATTAGTTACACTCCCGGCACTTTAGCTGCTACTACCTGGTTTAGAAGGACTGTAACATCTGCTCCATGTACTGCTGATGTCTCCTCCGCTATTCAAATAACTGTTAACCTTGTAATTGGAGGGAATACTGTTACTGCCGCACAAACTATTTGTACAGGATCTACTCCCAGTGCTTTAACCGGCAGTTCTCCCACCGGCGGTAATGGCTCTTACACTTATTTGTGGGAATCATCCACTACAAACAGCACAAGCGGCTTTGCTGCTGCATCTGGTACAAACAATACCATAAGTTACACGCCCGGCTCTTTAGCTGCTACAACATGGTACAGAAGGACAGTAACCACATGCACAAGCGTAACAGATGTTTCAGCCGCAATTGGAATTACTGTTAATGCCGTAATTTCGAGTAACACAGTTAGTGCTGCACAAACTATTTGTACAGGGTCTACTCCAAGCGGATTAACAGGAAGCGCGCCGGCAGGAGGAAATGGCGTTTATACTTATCTATGGGAATCGTCAACGACAAACAGCACCAGTGGCTTTGCCGCAGCCTCCGGCACAAACAATACCATTAGTTACACCCCTGGTGCCTTAACTGTTGCAACTTGGTATAGAAGAACTGTAACCTCTGCTCCTTGTGCTGCTGATATTTCAGCAGCTATTGGTGTCGCCGTTAATTCTGTAATTTCAAATAACACAGTTACTGCTGCGCAAAGTATTTGTTCAGGCTCTGCCCCAAGTGGATTAACTGGAAGTGCACCGGCAGGAGGTAATGGTGCATACACTTATTT
>CAISYK010000581.1 GCA_903889605.1 uncultured Bacteroidota bacterium | reverse complement strand
GTGATTTTTTATATGAAATTTCCGAAGTTGAAAAAAATGCGTTCACAGCATTATCAAAAATTCAATGGTAATGGATAACATAGCCCTGAGTATTGAAAATCTCACTTTTAACTACCCCGGACAAACTGCAAAGTGTTTTTCTGATTTTAATTTAAAAATTACTGAAGGCGAAAGATTTGGTTTGCTGGGGCCTAACGGTGCCGGAAAAACAACTTTAATGAATTTAATAACGGGATTACTGCCCTTTCAAAAAGGAAGCATTAAGCTCTTTGGAAATGAAATTAAAAATAAGAATAAATCTGTAAAGAAATTATTCGGCTTCGTTCCGCAGGATTTCTCATTTTATCAGGAGCTCAGCCCGAAAGAAAACTTAGAGTTTTTTGGAGCTTGGGCCGGTTTATCCAAGAATGAAATAAAAGAACGTATTATTGAATTGTTAGAAATAACAGGGTTAACTTCTGTTAAAAATCAACCAATAGCTGAGTTCTCCGGGGGAATGAAGCGGAGAATAAATTTAGCAATCGGAGTTATACACCGCCCGCGGATTCTGTTTTTGGATGAACCCACTGTTGGTGTTGATGTACAGAGCAGACTTTCAATTATTTCATATTTAAAAGAATTAAATAATACCGGAACTACCTTGGTTTATACATCACACCAATTAAATGAAGCAGAATTATTATGCAATAATATCGCGTTGATTGACGAAGGAAAAATAGTTGCCGGCGGAACTTTAGAAAGTTTATTAGCCAATCACAATGAAAATGGATTGGAAGGTTTGTTTCTGAATTTAACCGGTAAAACTTTTAGAGATTGATGGGCTAAATTTTATCAATAATTATGTTATTTCATAATACTAAGGCTATAACTGCTTTTGTATACCCTGACAGGGTTTCAAACCCTGTTAGGGTTTAATAAAGCTTAATACCCAATTACCTAGCCTCTAACAGGGTTTAAAACCCTGTCAGAGTGTGCCGAATATAAACGATAAATATAAATTATGTCTTAATAGACAAAATTATTTAATAGCTGACATGTATAAACTTTGGGCTACATTAATTAAAGACATAAAAATCCTATTAAGAGATAAGGTTGGATTAACGCTTATGTTTGTTATGCCTATCCTTTTAGTAATAGTTATTACAAGCCTGCAGGCAAGCACCTTCGAATTAGTAAATGAAAATAAGCTTCCGCTGATAATATGCAATAGAGACTCCGGCGATATCAGCGGCCAATTTATAACCGCAATTTCTAAAACAGGTATGTCTGAAATTACTGATGTACCTAAAAACTTAACAACTGACCAGGTAAGCAGCTTAATGCATGAAAAAGATGCGTTGATTGCAATTATTATTCCTCAGGATTTTTCATCAAAAATAATTGAAAAAGCAAAGAGTGTTTCCTCCAAAGCCTTGAATGATTTTACTTCTGAAGAAGATAAAACTATTTCAAAAAACACTATAGGAGAATCTGTTACAATGTTTTACAATCCTGTACTGCAGGATTCATACCTTAAATCCATAAATGGCGCATTTCTCTCTGCTTTGCAGCTGGTGGAAAGCAAACAGATTTTAAATGCAATTTACTTTTCGTTGAATAATACAAAATTGCCAACAGCTCTTGAACAGGACATTTTAACTAATAAGGTTAAAATTAACCCTATACCAATTTCAAAAAACGGAAGTAAAAGTATCCCAAATGCAACTCAGCATAACATACCTGCCTGGACTATTTTCGCTATGTTTTTTGTAGTTACTTCGCTCGGAAGCAGCGTTGTTAAAGAAAAGCTAAGCGGCAGTTTTGTACGCCTCAAAACACTTCCAACCAATTATTTATTAAGCCTGTTCTCAAAGCAAATTACATATTTAGGCGTTTGTTTACTGCAGGCGGCTGTAATTTTCTCATTAGGTATTTGGCTGTTTCCGCGACTTGGTTTACCGCCACTTCATTTACCATCTGATTTGGTCAGCCTGTTTATTGTTTCATTATTCAGCGGATGGTGTGCAGTTAGTTATGCTATCTGCATTGGTATTTTTGCAAAAACGCAGGAACAGGCTAATGGTTTTGGCGCTGTTTCTATTGTTATATTGGCTGCTTTGGGAGGTATTTTAGTTCCAAGTTTTGCTATGCCTAATTCTTTTCATTTGCTTATGAAAATATCCCCGCTTCACTGGTGTTTGGAATCATATTACGATTTGTTTTTAGAGGGCGGTAATTTTAAAGATGTTTTAAAAAATATTTTTCCAATAATCGGGATCACTTTAATTATTCAAATTATTGCTTTAATAAAACTGAAAAAAAATCAAATAATATAATTTATTATCGATTAGTTAAGGAACAATATTTAACTTGCACACCGTCTTCGACTAGCTCTGGCTAATCACCGTGCGATTTTCCAATGAGCGCGCTGAAGTGTGTACGTTGATTTTTAACTTTATCAGCCATTAACTAAATGATGCTGTAATATAATTTTATAAATGGGAACTCAGGAATTAAAACAAGATCTAAAAGAAAAAATCATTGAATTCTTAAATTTAATTGACGTTAAACCCGAAGACATTAAAGATGATCAGCCATTATTTGGAGAAGGTTTAGGTTTAGATTCAATTGATTCAATTGAGCTTATTGTTTTGCTTGATAGATTTTATGGAATAAAAATAAAAGATCCGAAAGAAGGAAGAAAAATATTAGTAGATATTAATACAATGGTAGGTTTTATAGAGAAAAACAGAACATTATAAACATTTATCATGATAAAGGTATTTGTAACCGGGCTTGGAATAATAACATCCTTAGGCGATTCTCTGGAGTCTAATAGAGAAGCGTTGAAAGCCGGGAGATGCGGGATAGGTAAATTATATAATTTTTCAACCAAATATTCAGAGAGCCTTTTATTCGGAGAAATAAAACTTTCTAATAATCATCTTAAAGATTTTTTAAATGTAAAAGATTTAGGTGTTTCACGAACCTCCCTGCTTGCTTTACATGCTTTCAATCAAGCGACCGCTGATGCAGGGCTTACTGATAAAGATTTTTCCAGTGAAGACACTGCATTGATATTGGCAAATACTGTTGGTGGAATGTGTTTGACTGATGAACTTTATCAGGATTCCAATCAGCATGATATCGGGTCAGAAAACATTTCTTCTTATGACTGCGGTTCTGTGGGTGTTTTTTTACAGGCAAGATTCGGCATCGCCGGAATTGTAAATACAATAAATACAGCTTGTTCCTCTTCAGCAAACGCAGTTATGTACGGCTGCAGATTAATAAAACAAGGTTATGCAAAAAAAGTAATAATCGGAGGAACGGATAGCTTGGCAAAATTTACAATAAATGGATTTAACTCGCTGCATATATTATCTCCGGGACTATGCGCTCCCTTCGATAATAATCGCAACGGGCTTAATTTAGGCGAGGGTGCAGCCTTTTTAGTTTTGGAAGCTGAACAGGACATTGCTGACAAAAAAATATATGCAGAAGTAAAAGGCTATGCAAATGCAAACGATGCTTTCCATCCCTCAACGCTTTCTGAAAATGGAGACGGCCCCTTTTTAGCAATGGAAGAAGCTCTTAAAAATGCAGCTTTAAACCCTTCAGATATTGATTTTATCAATACTCACGGAACTGGCACAGAAAATAATGATGAAGTTGAAAGCAAAGCGATGATTAGAATATTCAGCAATAATCTTCCTGCTTTTGCTTCTACCAAATCCAACGTTGGACATACATTAGGCGCATCTGGTGCGGTTGAAGCAGTATATTGTATTCTCAATTTGATGCATCAGGAAATTTACCCCTCACTTAATTTCAAGGAGCCGATGGCTGATCCAGGGCTTATACCAAACTTACTTTATCATAAAAAAACAATAAAAAATGTAATGTCAAATTCTTTTGGTTTTGGAGGAAACTGCAGTTCTTTGATATTTTCAAAAGTATAATATATATGTTTTACATTCATAACACAGTTTGTATTTCTCCTCAAATTTCCTTTCCTGATACAGATTTGGATCAATTAATAATTTGTAAGGATAATAAGCTGTATGCAAAAGAAGTTTCCTATACGGATATCCCTCCTGCCATCCTAAGAAGAATGGGGAAAGCAGTAAGATTAGGAGTTGCTGCATCAAACCCTTTATTTAAGCTTTATGACAAGTTGGATGGAATAATTATCGGCACATCAAATGGGGGAATGGAAGATTGCATTAAATTTTTAAATCAAATAATGCACTATGAAGAAGGGGTGCTTACTCCAACAAATTTTGTTCAAAGCACTCCAAATGCCATTGCTTCACAACTTGGATTCCTTTCTAAAAATAAAGGTTATAATATTACCCATGTTCACAGGGGCTTCGCGTTTGAAAATGCGTTGCTTGATGCCGCAATGCTTCTTGTCAGCTATCCCGATAATAATTACTTATTAGGTGGATTAGATGAGATTTCTACCTATAATTTCAACATCGATTATTTATGCGGATACGTAAAAAAAGAAACCATCAGCAATGATGACCTCTACAGCGGCACAACCGACGGAAGTATTGCAGGAGAAGGTGTTGCAATGTTTATGGTAAATAACAACAGCGATGGAGCAGTTTCAAAATTCAGAGCCTTACAAATGCTGCATACAACCGATGAAAAAAAGCTGCTTACAGCATTTAAAACTTTCCTTAGTAACAACCTGCCGCAAAATGAAACCATTGATTTGTTTTTATCCGGTGAAAATGGAGATGCCAGATATACAAAATTCTATGAGTCGGCTGAATCTATTTTGAATAAAGATACTGCAGCTGCACGATTTAAACATATGTCTGGAGAATTTCGAACAGCTTCCGCTTTTGCATTATGGATATCAAATTATATTATTAAAAATCAGCATATCCCGCCTCATATGTTAAAAAATGCGGTTAAAATAAAAGACATAAATAATATTGTAATTTATAACAATTACCAAGGGTTCCAGCATAGTTTTATGCTGTTATCAAAAAATTAAGGAGTTGATATTACCCTAGCTCGATTTATAATACCAAAACAAACCATTTATAGAAGAGTCAAATGGTCCTTACCTTATTAACCTGAGTTTCGATTAATAATACAAAACTATTTTGGCTAAAGCCCAATAAAATTGCTCATTATACTACCACGGTCTAAAGACCGTGGCAAAAACCCATGCAAATTTTTAAATTGTTTGAAATAATTGCCACGCCTTTTAAGGCGTGGATTTGATAAACTCCTGTTATTATTGGGCTTTAGCCTAAATTAACAATCGAACTCAGGTTATTATCAAAAGGATGACAGAATCCTGCGTTTTTTAATTTAAGCTCCTACCTTTTTGATAAAGTCCAAATTGCTTCTTTATCTTACCAATGTTACCGTTCCTTTGTAATTGTGTTTTCTCTTTTTAATATCGGTAACCTTAAACGAATAAATATATACATCACCTTCTGCTGTTTCAGTTCCATGGTTTGCTTTTCCATCCCATGTTTTATTTATATCATCAGAAAAGAAAATCAGATTCCCCCAGCGGTCAAATATTGTCATTTCATATTTAATAATAAAAATTCCTTTGCCGTAAAAATTATCATTTATACCATCGTCATTAGGTGTAAAGGCACTGGGAATATAAAATAAAAAATCAGGGTCAATAACAATGGTTTGATTCATGGTATCCAAACAATTATACTGAGTGGATGTAATCAAAGTTATTATGTACATTCCGGTATCTGCATAGGTATGCGGCAAAGGGTTAACAGCTGAGGATGTATCGTTATCTCCAAAATTCCAATTCCAAAAATTTGCTCCTACAGATAAATCGGTAATTGAAATAACTGGGTCGGTAATAACTGCTGTTTGCGGCTCAACTGTAAACGAAGTATTAGGATTTGGATATACCGTGATATAATTATTTTTAGATAAAGAGCTTACGCATCCGCTGTCTGAAGTTACGGTTAGGGTAACATTGAAATAATTAGGCGAATACACCGAATCATTGTTGTAGCAATGAAAAGGATTCATTGAATTAACGGAAGGGCTGTTATCGCCGAAAATCCACAGTCTACCGGCATTAAAACCTGTCGCAATAGATGATAAATTTTGAAAATTAACACATATAGGTTCGCACCCTATTGTATCATCTGCTGTAAAACTTATAACAGGATTTGGGTTAATAACAATCATTTTACTGATAGAATCAAGGCATCCGAAATTTGAAACAATCAGCAGCTGAACAGTATAAGAACCATTAGAAGCGTATAAATGAGAAGTGTTTTTATTGTTAACAACCGGACTGCCGTCACCAAAATGCCATGCCCATGATTGTATCGTGTCGGTTGCGGTGATGTTTGATAAATCATTAAATTGAACAATGCTTCCATCACAGACATTTGCTGCGCTGAAATGGGCACTTGGCAGCGGATGCACCACATCATTCTTTGCTATTGTGTCTTTACAGCCATTGTCTGTTGTTACTATTAACGTAACAGTGTATGTTCCAGGATCTGCATAAGTATGACCCGGACTCTGGACTGTGCTCAGCGGAGTAAGGTCGCCGAAATTCCATGACCAGCCTGTAGTACTGCCGCTGGAAACTGCTGATAAATCTGTAAAATTTATGGCTTCATTTAAACATACATTAGAAAAAATAAAATTTGCATTTGGCATAGGATATACTGTTAAATTGTGCTTCATTGTATCCGGACAGCCAAGATTGGATGAATGGGTAATCAGGGTAATTTGATAATTCCCCGGAATTGTATAAAGGTGACTTGGGCTCCATACAGTTGTGTTAACCGCAGAACCGTCACCAAAATCCCATAACCAGTTTGCCGTGCTGCCCATGATTGGACTAGTTGTATTATTTGTAAATTCCGCAGAATTGAACAAGCATGTATTGCTGAATGAAAAACCTGAAGCTGGAGCATCAAAAGTTTTTACAGGAATAATAGATGCATTGGAGCATCCGTCAATAGTTGTTGTTACTAATGTAACAGTATATGTTCCTGCAGCGAAATAATAATGATTCGGATTCTGCAGACTTCCAGTAGGACCATTATCACCAAAACTCCATAAATAACTCCCTACTGATGTTGATGAATGAACTGTGGATGTATCTGAAAAATGCATCGAATCGCCAAAACATACATTACTAAATTTGAAACCGGCAACAGGATTGTAATAAACCTGTACGGGTTTTGTAATTGTATCAGCACAGCCGAAATTATTATTTACGATTAAGTTGACATTATAATTTCCTGCACTGACGTATAAATGAGAAGGATTTTGAGTGTTGTTTACTGGGCTGGTATCCCCAAAACTCCAATGCCAAGCGCTGATGGTTCCTGTAGAAGTAGTTGAGCTGTCTGTGAATTGCGTAGCGCTCCCATTACATTCCTTGCTGCTGCCGAATTTAGCTGCCGGAGAAGGATAAATGGTAATTACTGTGCTGCCGGTCTGTGTTTGAAAACAGGCAGTTGAACTTGCGTCTTTTACACTTACCAGTGAATATGTATATGTACCTGGTGTTCCTGTGGGTGCGGCTATATTTACGCTGTTTCCGCTGTTGGTGATTGCAGTTTGATCTGCTCCGCCGTTGATTTTATAAATGAATGTATATGGCGCAGTACCGACAGCTCCGGTAAAGGTGATATTCGGGGAATTTGCATTTCTGCATACAGCTGCAGAACCGCTTATGCCGGCAGTAGGCAGAGGGTTTACTTTAACTTCTGCAGTCTGCGGCGCCGACAAACAAGACTTGAAGTCTGCCGCAATAACAGTATAGGTTGATGTAACTGCAGGGGAAACACTGTTGTTTTGCCCGGTAAAAGCCGGAGAGCTCCACGTATAAGTATATCCTCCCGGATTACCATCATGCGCAACGGCTGAAAGCAATACCGTTTGACCGGCACAAATAGTATCAGCATTTATTGCATCAATAAATATTACAGCAGGCTGAGTAACAGAAGCAGAAGCAGTTTTAACGCAGGAATTAGAATCTGTTACAGTACAGGTATATGAACCGGCTGGTAGATTTATCGCAGCAACGGTTGTTTGAGGGGGGGACGAATTCCAGGAATATGTATAAGGAAGGGTGCCGCCGTTTGGAACCACTGAAGCTCCGCCGTCACTGCCGGCAAAACATCTTACAACTGATGCAGAAGCGGCCGCGGATAATACAGCTGGCTCTGTCAGGTTAATACTGGCAGTTTTAACGCAGTTATCAGCATCAATAATTGTAACTGTATAGCTTCCGGCAGCAAGTCCTGAAGCTGTATCATTTGTTTGGATAGGGTTTGAATTCCATGAATAAGTATATGGCAGAGTGCCTCCCGAAAAACTCACAGAAGCGGAACCATCAGCAAAGCCGAAACATGTTGGATTGTTGATTAAGCTGCTTCCAGAAGCAAGTAAAGGTGTTTTATGCACAGATATGGTATCATGATAAGAATGGCAAAAAGGATCAGTTACAGTGTATGTATAAGTCCCTTCTGTTAGATTGGTTGCCGTGGCTACTGTTTGACCGCTGGGCTCCCAGATATAATTATACGGAGCGATGCCGCCATATACAACCGCAGTTGCTGTACCTCCTATGCAGTTAACATTAGTTGAGGTAGATATTACAGTTAATGGCGGAGGCGGTGTGCAGGTAATACTAAAGCTGCCTAAAAAACCTTCACCGCAGGCAAGAAGATTATTATTCGACCCAAGAATTATATCATATACCGCTCCGGGTGTTGTGATGGCTGATATATAAGTAAGTGCAGAGTCGAATTTTACTATACCAGTAGTAGAACCGGCATAAACATTACCGCAAGCATCGGCCGCAAGACCGCTGCATTGATAATTAACACCGTTTGGCACTGTTACTGTGTTTACATGAGTGAGTGTAGTCTTATTAAATCTCCGAAGGGTAATGCCGTCATATATATAAACATATTGTCCTATTATAAGCGTACCGTTAAAACCTTGAAAAACACTGGGAGAATAGACAGGATTGAGAGCGTATCCTGTTCCTGCATAAATTAAATTAAGCCCGCTGGGCACAGAACCTCCAGGCGTAAAATCTGCATTCGTTTTACGAAGTGTATTCGTTGGTAAATGAAGGGAAAACATGTCGCCGTTACAGTCGGTAGAAATTGACCTTGTTTCTTCATTATAGGCTATCTGGTCGCTGACAGCCCCTGTTGCCATATCCAGACGGGCAAGATTATTCCCGCCGGGATTGACAAAATAACCGCAGACAGCGAGAACAGTTTTAGAATAATTCATTGCAAGCCGCCACTCTTCACATAAGCCTCCCAGCGACCATATCTGAACGCCTGTAGAATCAAGCTTTTGGCGTTTACCGGTACAGTACCCGCCGATTATATAAACATTACCAGGGTTGTCAACGGCAATATCACCTAAAAATACCGAGTAGGTAACATAACTCCACTGCAGCACTCCCGCGGAGTTATATTTTTCAATATGATAGTTAGTATGATTTCCATGTATAAAAACATTACCGATTGAGTCCTTCTGAATGTCGAATGCTCGGTTTAAATCCGGATCAGCAGTGTTGGTAAGCCATGGATCTATTATAATTCCTTCTGGAGACGAAATTAAATCTGATGAGAATTGAAATTCCACCAAGCTTCCAACAACATTATATTTTACAGGAATATCCTTATGTGAAGACGCAGTAAAAGCATTAGGAGCGTGATCCAAAAGCTGCCATTCGGAATTTAGGCTGATGGGACTGAATTTGCTTTTTAGATGAAGGTCCCCCTTCTCATCGGCAGTCAATTTTTCTAATCCGTCCCACTGAAAGGATATTTTAGGAATAACAGCATTGGGTTTGATAAAAAATCTATACTTTATCCCGCCCTCTTCCGGCAGCTCAAACTCAACGTCTACACCGGGATATAAGTTGATGTACTTTATTTTTTTATACGCTGGAACAAAGCTGTAGAATGTTTTGTCGTCTTCACTGCTGTTAAACCCGCCGTAATTGTAATAGTTAGCTGTTTTATTTTCTGCAGTTATTTCGGCCGAAGAATCTGTATTTACCCAGCGCATGTTTGCCGTATGCCAGATAGTTTCTATGCTTCTTTCTTCAGGTTCCCTACCAACCTTTTCTCTATCCTTTTCTTCAATATTTCTACTCTCAGGAAATTGAAAAATAATACCATGAGCGGT
>CAISYK010000580.1 GCA_903889605.1 uncultured Bacteroidota bacterium | reverse complement strand
GATGATATTTCCATTAATGGAGCATTAACAATTTTTACATGCGGATGATTTTTTAATTCTCCGCCATCACTCTCTGTCCGCGGATAAACATACAGTTGATAGTGTTTTAATATTTCTTCATAATTTTTCCACTTGTGAAAATTCTCCAAATTGTCTGCTCCCATAATTAATGCAAATTCATATTCTGGATATTTTACTTTCAGGCAGTTTAATGTTGTGATTGTATATGATGGCTGCGGAAGTTCAAATTCAATATCACAGGCTTTTAATTTTGTGTTATTTCCAATGGCAATATTTACTATTTTCAAACGATCTTTCTCATCAAGTAAATCGCTTTTATTTTTAAATGGATTTTGAGGAGAAACAATGAACCAGATATTCTGCAAATCTGTATACTCAAGCATATAATCGGCCAGCGCCAAATGCCCCGAGTGAATTGGATTGAACGAGCCAAAAAACAAACCTGCTTTCATCCTTTATAGATTTATGGTTAAGGATAAACTATTATATATTGATTTACGAAACGTCATAAGATGTGAAGGAAAATATTTAGGGGAACTGAATAATCCTTTTTAAACTGAATTAATAAAATTATTTTTTTTTAACAAAGATTTGCATATTCCTAAACAATCAAAAACTAATAACTATTTTATCCACATAAAAAGATTAGGATTGTTTTCATAATGTTCAATATCCTTGCTGCATATAATAACAAAAAAATCAATTAAAGGAAGGAGCCCAAAGCATCCGCCAAATGTGGCAACATACGCAATCGGAATCCATGGTTTTGTGCCTAGCATAACACGATGAGCGCCGACAAAACCAAATGGGAAAGGGAAAGCAAAAAGTGCAGATACCAATTTCTTCTTTTTCTGTTTATCTGTTAAAAGAAATGAGGATGAATGAGCAGCTTCATTTTGATTCAATTTTAATGGCAATGTATCGGTACAAACATAATTTATAATTGTGTTTCTGATTAACTTCAAACTAATTTCTACATGCCTGGCACTATTATCCATATTAATATTGGAACGCAGTAATGCAGGTTCAATTATGCATACTGCAGTACTGTCCAGCTCAGAAGATAGGCCGGCTGAGATTGCTGAAGCTTTTGAAAAAAAAGAAAGCATCAGCAGAGAAAGTCCTATAGTTACTATGATTTTGTGCATATATAAAAAATAAAAGAGGATGAGTTTAACTCAGCCTCTTTTATTCTAATTTTTATAATTCATTAAAACTTATTTCGCCTCTTTTAACGATTTGGCCATTTCGTTTTTGTATAATCTGGATACTTCATTCCAGTTAATTACATTCCAAAAAGCTGCAATATAATCAGGGCGTCTGTTTTGATAATTTAAATAATATGCATGCTCCCAAACATCTATAACTAAAACAGGCTGTCCTTTAACTTCGGCAATATCCATTAATGGGTTATCCTGGTTGGGACTAGAGTTAATAACAAGTTTGCCGTCTTTTACAATCAGCCAAGCCCAGCCAGATGCGAAACGAGCAGCAGCAGCAGCAGAAAATTGTTTTTTAAATTCATCGAACGATCCAAAAGCTGAATCTATTGCAAGGGCTAACTCTCCAGTAGGAAGACCTCCTGCATTTGGTGCTATAATAGTCCAGAAGAATGAATGATTAAAATATCCGCCGCCATTATTACGAACAGCCATCGGAAATTTTGAAATGTTTTTAATAATCTCGTCAATGCTTAATTTTTCAGCATCAGTGCCGGCAATAGCATTGTTGAAATTTGTAGTGTAGGCCTGGTGGTGCTTGGAATGGTGTATTTCCATTGTACGGGCATCGATATTGGGTTCTAATGCATTATATGCATAAGCTAATTTGGGTAGTTCAAAAGCCATGATTTTAGTTTTTAGGTTAAAAAATTTTGTCCTTCAAAGTTACAATAAATTGTTGGCATGTTGTAGAAAAAAAGTTTAAAAATTGAACTATACCTTTCATCAGAGACTGCTTGTTAATCATTCAATTCTGAAAAGTTATTAGTTTAGAATTAAATGACCTGAAAACGTTGTGAAATAAGAGGGTTTAGCGATATTGAAAACACTTTAATTGCATTGTGTGAAAAGTATGTGATGTTTTTTTATTTATCTAAAGCAGCGTTGTTAAATACTGTGCGTCATAAAAAACACAGCACCGATTAACGATGATATTGATTTTATAATTACCTTCGCGCTCAGATACTAATATTAATTTAAACAAAACAAACAAAAATGACAAAATTATTCGCCTTATTATTTGTTGCGGTTGCAATGAGTATTGTTGCTTGCGGACCAAGTGCTGAACAAAAAGCAAAAATGGAAGCTGAAGCAAAAGCAAAAATGGATTCTTTATTTAATGCTGCAAGTCAAAGTATGACTACTGCTTTAGATTCAGTTGCTCCTAAGGCTGCTGAGCCTGCTGCACCAGCTGTTGAAGAGAAAAAATAATTCTGGTATAACAGTAAAACAAAAAAACCTTCCGTTTTACGGGAGGTTTTTTTGTTTATTATTTCATCAATTCAATTGCTTTTTTAAGAACATTATCCCTGCTTTGAATAACCGGATAATATCCTTCATTGCTCCAGATATTACGAGCAATAAGTGCTTTCAACTGTATTTTTATTATTTCTTTGGATAATTTTATCTGCTGGGCATTAGGAACAATCTTGTTTTTTTGTGCATATTCAGTAAATTCGTTTAATACTTCATCTGTGATAAGAAATGAATTATTGAAATTTTTAAAAGTATTATATGCATTGAGTTTTTTTCGTTCTCTGTCAGCGTAATTAAAGGCGAAATCATTTAATATGCCGCTGTATATTACTTCGCTTAAATAACGTGAACGTCCTGCAGTATCAAGGGGTACAAATACATCTGGAGTAATACCGCCGCCGCCATAAACAATTTTGCCTTCGGGGGTTTTAAATTTTAATGAGTCCGCAATCTTCATGCTGTCTGCATTTTCAAGTTCCCCGCTCGTGTAGCGTTTGTATTCTTCATTATAATAAGCTTCCACTCCTTCGGTATAAGGTTTTTGAATACAGCGTCCGGTAGGGGTATAATAACGTGCTATAGTTAACCGTATTGCTGATCCATCTGTGAATTCGCTTTGCTCCTGAACAAGGCCTTTTCCAAAAGAGCGTCTGCCGACAATCATTCCCCTGTCATTGTCCTGAATGGCTCCTGCTAAAATTTCACTTGCTGATGCAGAACCGTCATCAATTAATATAATTAATTTACCTTTTTCAAAATCTCCTTTGCTCGTTGCTTTATAAGCTTTCTTCGGACGGGCTTTTCCTTGTGTGTAAACTATCTCCTTTTTGTCACTTAAAAATTCATCTGCAATATCAACCGCGGTGTTTAAATACCCGCCGCCGTTTCCGCGCAAATCAATAATTAATTGCTGCATTCCCAGTTCTTTTAATTTTTCAAAAGATTTAATATATTCATCATACGTGGTGGCCGCAAACCGGCTGATTTTAATATATCCCGTTTTGGGATTCACCATATATGCAGCATCAATGCTGAAAATAGGAATGGTGCCGCGTGTAATTGTAAAAGCAAGCAATTGCGGTTTCCCGCGGCGCATAATACTAACCTTTACTTTTGTATGACCTTTTCCTTTTAATTTTTCCAGAACATCTTTATTGGTGATTTTTATACCGGCAGCTTTTTTCCCTTCTACCGCTACTATTTTATCTCCAGCCTGTATTCCGACAGCTTCTGCCGGACCGCCGGGAAGTGCTGCAATAACACAAATAGTATCCTCTACAATATTAAATTCAATTCCTATTCCTTCAAAATTGCCTTTCAGAGGTTCGTTATTTGCCTGCAATTCATCGGCCGAAATGTAACTGGAATGGGGGTCGAGATTTTGAAGCATTGATACAATAGTTTTCTCAACTAATTGTTTGTTATTAACAGTGTCGACATATTCCTGCTGAATATACCGCAGTATTTCTTCTATTTTATTGTACTTGTTATTGGCATCAACTGAAATAGTTCCAAGATTACCTGTAGGATGAAATGTTGTTCCGATAAAAATTCCAAGAATTAATATAAGCGAAAATATTATAGGAAGGTAAACATAAAATTTAGGGCGATTCATATTTTTAGCAGGCAATTATAAAATTAATCTGTAAGTAATTTTGCAAATTTATCAGAAGGCAATTTTACTTTATCCATTTATACAAATGTATTGATTTTACAATTAGGAACAGAACAATTGGACGTTTTTAAAAAGCCATTAAATGTTAAATCGCCAATTTTATAATTGCTTATTTTATAAATGCCTGCCGCAAAATTTTCTGTATAATAATGGCAGACTATTTTTTATTAAACTGAAGTACTTCTACTCCGAATTTTTTTAGAAAATCAACACCTTCGTCGGTTGGCAGGCCTTTAAAATCTGCATATGAATTTAGGTAATATACTTTTTTTATTCCGATAGTAAAAATAACTCTGGCACAAGATATACATGGCGAAAGTGTTACATAAAGCGTAGAGCCTTCAATAGAGATATTGCTTTTTGCCGCATACAAAATTGCGTTTTGCTCGGCATGTAAAGCCAGGGAGCAGCTGCCTTTGCTGTCTCGCGGACATCCTTCTTCGGGCCAAACTTCATCACAGTTGTGTGTGCCTGCCGGAGGGCCGTTATAACCTAATGAAATGATGCGTGTGTCTTTAGTAAGTACAGCACCGACTTTTGCTTTCACGCAATGAGAACGCATCGCAAGGTTCTCCGCCAATTCCATATAAATTTCATCAAAACTGGGTTTACTCATTTTTAAAATTGTTTAGGTGTTAGGATTATAAAAAGATTTGAGAAATGAGATAGGAGTATTGAGAAAAAATTTCTTCAGAATTATTCAATATGAAGAATAAAGTCTATTTAAAAATGTTTGAGAAATGGGATTTGAGTATTGAGAAAAAACGATCTCATAACTACTGATGACGATCACTCATCTGATGTACTTATCTCACATCACCTCTCACATCTCATATCACATCTCACATCTCATATCTCATCTCACATCTCATATTTTGTTTGCTATTTTATTAAACTTAATCCTTCTAATGCGGATTTACTTGTTGGAGAAAGAAGCAGCGCTTTTTTAAATAGAATTTTTGCTTCTTTGGTTTTACCAAGCTGGTAATTTGCCCAAGCATACATCAGCAATGCATCATATCCAAAAGGATATAGATTCACTACTTTATCAAGAAATTTATATGCTGACTGAAAATCCTTTTTGTCGTAATAATACAACCCCATGCGGTAGTTTGCTGTTGTGTTTTGCGGATCTAATTCCAAAATTTTATTGTACTGGACAATTACCTGATCCATATTACCTAACGCAGCAGTTGGATAAATATATCCAAATTTTGCTTCCAGTGAATTGGGTTTTAATACGACTGCTTTTTTATAATAATTTTGCGACTCTGTGTAAAGTCCTGCTTCATAATTTAACCAGCCTGCCCTCAAATTGCATTCATAAGATTTTTCGTCATAACCTTTTTTCATTGCCTCTGCGGCGTTTGCATATTCCCCTTTATATTCAAGAGTATAGCTGTTGTTAAAAGCTTCCTGCATTGCTGCGTCCTGCGCAGAGACATTATTCAATGCAGATATTGCTATAGACGCGGTAAAAATAATTTTATTTAAAGTTCCCATTTTATTCCTCCAATTATTGATTGTGTTTTATAGTTAATATTTACTGATTCAATTTTATATAGGTCGTTTGTGCGGTAATAAGTATTTTGTCTGTTTAAACAATCATATCGGATTGAAAATTCAAAATGTTTCAGCAAAGGGGAAGATAATGAGAATCCGTATTTGTATAAAATTTTATCGCCGGTATTAAAAACCACAAAAGCATTGTTTTCACAATAGTTTTGAAGGTTGCCGTATGTTATTCCTACTTCTCCCCAAAGTTTTGGAATGAACTTCAATCCTATTTTTTGTGATACAATAATACGATTTGCGCTATTTTCATTCAATCCGAAAATGGATGTAGTGCCGTAAAAGTCAGGAGTTTTTAATGGGAAATAAGTTAGTGAAAGACCAGCTTGAATTTGAGTTAACCCATTTAATTGCGAAAATCCAGCCGATAAATTATATATGTAAATTCCAATATTTTTTATAATCGAAAGCGAAGCTGCGTAATTTATAAATGAAGTATCTTTTTTTGTAAATAGGTATTTATAATGGATCATATCATACGCCGCATTCATTTTGCCGAAATTTACTTTAATAAGATGGATGGCTGGCGACAAAGAAAAATGTTTAAATTGGTAATTGGGGCTGAAATAATAATCGTTCTGGCTAAGGCTGTAATTATCGATGGTATCCTTGTTGTTTGTACTTATCTTTCTCGACATACTAATATTAATATTGCTGTAGCCATGGTAAATAGAAATTTTATTTCCTAACTGATGATTTAAACCTATATGCATATAACGCATATTATTAGTTATAGTGGCTTCTCCATAGATATTGGCCGCTCCATTAATATCAGTATTGTTATAAATATTATTTTGGTTGCTTAGTGCCGAGCCGCCCTCACAATAAACACTTTCAATAACTTTGTTTTTGGGAGGGTTTAAAAGGTAACGCATTCTGTCAGGGAATATCGAAACTAATGCCCTGGCTTCGCTGTTCCTGGCGGAAAAAATATAACTATAATATAAATATTCAAGAGCTGTTTTGTCGGCTGAATTGAATTCTACGGCTTTTTCAAAATGCTTTACAGCCTGCATATATTTTTTTTGTTCATAATAGGCTATGCCGATTCGCAGCCGTAAATGAAAATAATCATATCCTTTTGAAATAGCATCATTTCCAAATTTAATAAGCTCGGGCCAGTTTTTATAATAATAAAATTCAGCACTTTTTTGCTCAACCATTGCTGAATTAGTTATCTCCACGCCATTAGCATTGGAATTGGTTATACTAAAAAACAATAAAACAAAAATGATAATTTTATAACTGCGGCTGAAATACATTTTCACTATACTATATAATAGATTTAATACTTATTTTATCAAACTTAACCCCTCTAAAGCAGATTTGTCATTAGGGCTGTATAATAGAGTTTTATTGAATAAAGTTTTTGCTTCATTTTTATTTCCGAGAAAATAATTTGTCCATGCACTCATTAACATATTGTTATAGCCAAAAGGAGATAGATTTAAAGAAATGTCGAAATGTTTTTTTGCATTTACATAATCTTTACGATAATAATAAATTAACCCCAAATTGTAGTTTGCGGAAGCATTTTTAGGATCTAACTTCAAAATAGAAAGATATGTTTTTTCTATTTCAGTCCAATTTTCTAATTTAGTGAGAGGATTAATAACAGCCCATAAAGGTTCAGTAGCAGCAGGCATTAACGCTATTGCTTTTTGATAAGATGAAACAGACTCTTTATGTTTACCGGCAAGATAATGCAGCCAGCCCAGGCGGATATTAATTTCATATGAGGATGCATTGTATACCGAATTGAGTGTACTTATGGCTGCATCATATTTTTGTGAAGCTTCATATTCATATGATTGGCTAAAAGCATTTGTTAATGCTTTGTCCTGACCATGTACATTTAAAGCCGTTAAAATTATAACAGCGGCGATTGATTTTTTTAATAGTTTCATTGTTTTGTATTTATAATTATTGATTTGATTAAAATAGGTTCTTGTATAAGTAAAAAATAATTTATCAAAAGACATATAAATATGATTCGGTTTTATTCTTCGTATGGATAGTGAAACGATGTATTTTTTGATCTTTTAATTCTAACTCAAAGTTAACTTTTTTAAATGTATAATTTATAAGTTTAGTTTCAATTTCTGTATTAATTATTAATTTTTGCGGAGCATAAATATTATCAGCATAGGTAAATGTTGAGGTGTGATTGGTTTTTGTGAACAAATAAAACGGAGCTAAAAAATCCTGAAAAAATTGAAGCATTTTATTGTTGAAATGAATTAATGGAACATTATCTTTTATCTTAATATTTTCATAATACCCAAGCAGCTGCCTATATGCTGCAAGATAAAAATTAAACAATAATGACTCCCTGTCTCCTTCAAAATCTGTGAAATATAACATTACGCCGTCATTAATAAAGTAAGCATATGATTTACTTTTCTCACAATAAATATATGTCCGATTCCAGGCATCCGTAAAAACTTCCCAATTAATAATAATTGCAGTGTTTTCTTTTTGAAATGAAATCTTTTGCCCTGGAAAGAATGCGAAACTTAATATTAATAATTCATTTACCTGAACATTACTAATAAAAGCGCCTTGTTTGGGAACTTCTGAAATTTTTAATAATTTTTCGTTCCCATTCCGCTCAATAAAATAAGAAATAGGGTATTCTAAAGTTTTTGCTCCTATAGTTGGAAGAGTTTGTAATTGGAAATGAATATGCGGTTCCGGTGAACGGCCAGAGTTTCCGCACGCTGCAATATATGTACCTTTATATAAATACTGCCCGATAAACACATTAAATGAATCTTTTTTTATATGGCTTATCTGTGAAAATAAACCGTTAAGATGGTTAATAATTATAGTATTCCCCCAGTTTTGTTCTGTATTAACATCGCCAACATCATTGTCTTCAACTGTGTTTATTATATCATATACATACCCATCATAAGGTGCCAAAATGTCTTTGTTATAGCAGTAAAAATTCTCTCTGGAGAATCCTTCTCTATAGCTTGAAGGCTCACGATAAGTTTTAGATTTTGAATCGACTATTACAAAATCCAAAGCCTTACTCCAGTTGCCTAAATGTGTTATTTTACCATCATGGCCCTGGCTTACATTCCATTCACCTGAAAACGGCAGGATCAGTTTATATAAATGTTCGTTTTTGAACCTTTGTATTGAGTTAAGGTATTTGTAAATGGTTTTTTCGGCAGAAAAATATTGAATAGTAACAACCTGTAAATACTTATGCAGCCAGCGCTGATTCAATGTAAAAAGAAAAGCTGAACATACAATGCTGAATGAAAGAGAATAGGCCTTGAGTTGAAAAATGGCCAGTATTTTACCAAAAGACAGCAATACAAGCATTAAAACAGGTGTTAATATCAAAACTGTAATATAGCTGTAAGTATTGGGAATTAGGAAAAAACAGCCTATGGCAATTGCAAGAAAAATGAAGTTGGAGCCAAGCAAATAATAATTTAAATCATTAACATCAGCGCCGAATATTGAATAGAAAAAGAAAGCAAAAGCAAAGCCTATAAGGCTGAGGGAAAATGCAATGCGGGAAAAGTAAAGTAGTCCTAAACCTATTAACATGCCTCCTAAAACACTGCTTTGGAAAAATGTTCCTGCAAGGGTTTTAAAGTAAATTAGTGCAAAAGGGAAAATATTTATGCTGTCGGCAGAATGAACAAATTGATAAAAAAATGAAGATTGATAACGGAGTATTTCATTAGCAATATATATATGATCTTGATCTAAATAGACATTAGTTAGGTTGGAAGCAGCTAACGAAATAATCCAATACGCGAGAATGAAAGGGAATGACAAAAATGGTAAATTGTATAATGCAAATAATCCTTTCAGCCAGACTGTGATTAATAGTAAAATAAAAACAGCTGTTACAAATAAAGCTATAAATGATATGTTGAATGCAAATTCATAACCCAATGCCAGACCTAAGAACAAGGCATTAAATCCGAAAAGGCCTTTTTGTATTTCTTCCCTGTTAAATCCAATAAAATAAGCTGATAGATTTATTAGAATTATTGCCAGCAATCCGCTCAATCCAACTGATGGAGAAAAGAAAGTTACTATTAATATAATAGCTGCAAAAACATTATCTAATGAAAAAAACATCAAACTATAGCTGTTCAAAGTTGATTGAACCCAATAATTTGCTTTTACTTTTTCGAGAGTTGTTTCCAAAATATTTTTGTAAAATTATGATTTAATAATTTTTTTTATTTGTAATGAATCTGACTTCATTACGGATGAACAAATCCGAACGAATTTACAAAACAGTATGTGAAAAAACAGCAAAACACAATTTCGTAAATTAGTTTTTTATTCTTTATCGGTATATTTTATTGGTACTCGTTATTAATAATCTTTTTTTCAAGGATATAAATTTAGAGTTTTATTTGAATTTAAATAAAATACCTTTTACTATCTTTATCAACACAATGCAAAATGGCGTATAATTTTATAAAATGTCTTTTTTCTAAAAAAACATGAAAATTATTGTGGCTTTTTAATTAATAAAACAGATATTTATATTTGAATTACTATTTTAGTATTGATAATCAATATTTTTAGGAATTTAGAATCTTTGTGTATTCATGTTTTTGTATCAAAAATAATTACAGCTAATGGACAAAGTCAATAAGAAATACAAATACTGGGCTGCGCGGTTTATCAAAATAGTATAACATTTATCTGGCTTTATAAAACAAATATTCAAAGATAGTTATGGGATCCACTGTTAATATAAAAGAAAAAATAAGAGAGGCTAATTTATTGAAATTGAAACAAGAATCTGAATTTAAGAACTTTGTAACCTGGTTTGAAATTCCAGCTTATAATCATTACAGGTCAGTTGCTTTTTTTAATTATATCTATGGGATAGAAATTACAACTGTTGAACTTAACGGATTTGCAATGGGGTTTTTCCCTGCTGAAAATGGAATCGGAGGTGCAATAGTTACTGGTCAGGGTTGTGTGCCAAGTGAAGTAGGTCCTTTAGTTTATTTAAACGGCGGGATGGATTTAAATAATGTCCTGTCTAAAGTGAATGAAGCTGGTGGGAGAGTAGTTATGGAAAAAACCTACCTAAGTGAAACGGCAGGATATTTTGCTTTATTTATTGATTCTGAAGGAAACAGGCTTGCACTGCATTCGAAACATTAATAAACAGATGTTGGATATTGGATTGTTGGATTACAGCCGTTTGCATTAAGGGCGTTTGTTTTTATCCAACATCAAATATCTAACATCCAAGATCAAATACCCAATATGAATTCAAAACATTATAATATAAATCAATTAAGAATTGATTTATGGAACGAGCTTAAGGAAAAAAGCAATTTGATTACACGAATTCAATCAGATGAGCAAGTCTTTGATGAACGGTTATTCGAATTAAGCGAAATTCTTCAAAATTTATTAAGTATAGAACAATATTTTTCTTTTCCCGGCTCATCACTTGTAAACCGTATAATTAAGGCTGTAAAAAAAGGAGAATTAAAAGCTGTAAGCAACCAGGTTTCTGAAATAGTTCAGTATTTGGTAAGTGATAATTATAGGACTCATCCTGAGATGCTCGGTGAATATATTAACGGAGGCCTTCCCAGTGAAAATAAAAAAGAAAAATCAGCTGGACGTTCCAATAAAAATTATTTTGAAGTGCTTTATGTAGAAGATATGTCTGCTAAAGAAGAAGTTGTTCTCAAAAATAAATTTAAGGAACTTATAAATCCATACAGCCGTCTTACTTATGATATCGTTGTGCAGCGGTCATTTCAGGATGCGTTAATATGCCTGTTTTTTAATTATAATATTCAGGCAGCATGTATCAGGTATGCGCCGCTTCATAATTCAACAAACATTACCAAACATATAAAACCATTTATTCAGAATGTTTTAAAAATTGACGTGTCTGATGTTTCAGACGCGGAATTGGGACCACTGTTAGGAAAATATATTCACCAGTTCAGACCTGAATTAGACATTTATTATATTACAGATACGTCACTGACTCATCTTAGTGATTCTACATTAAAAGCATTCAGGCGGATATTTTATAGGATGGAAGATATTCAGGAACTTCATTTGTCAATTATCAGCGGCATAAATGAACGTTTTGAAACTCCATTCTTTACTGCATTAGTTGAATACAGTAAAAAGCCTACAACAGTATTTCATGCCATGCCTATTTCAAGAGGTAATTCAGTTTTTAAATCGAGGTGGATTTCTGATTTCGGTGACTTTTATGGGCGCAACGTTTTTTTAGCTGAGACTTCTGCAACAAACGGTGGTTTGGATTCACTTTTACAGCCAAAAGGCCCGTTAAAAAAAGCCCAGGAAAAAGCGGCTAAAGCTTTTGGTGCAGAGCATACATTTTTTGTAACAAATGGAACATCTACTGCTAATAAAATTGTTCAGCAAGCATTGATCAAACCAGGCGATGTAGTTCTTGTTGATAGGGATTGTCATAAATCGCACCATTACGGACTTGTTTTAGCGGGCGCATTTCCTGCATATTTAGATTCTTATCCTATTGAAGAATATTCGATGTATGGTGCTGTGCCGTTAAGAGTTATTAAAGAAAAACTAATTACATTAAAGGCTGCAGGCAGGCTGGATAAAGTGAAAATGCTTCTGCTTACCAATTGTACTTTTGATGGATTGGTATATAATGTTGAAAAAGTTATGGAAACAGTGCTGGCCATAAAGCCTGATATGGTTTTTTTATGGGATGAAGCATGGTTTGCTTTTGCACGATATACTCACACTTATAAGCAGCGTACAGGAATGTATGTCGCTCAAAAGTTATTTCATAAATACAGAAGCGAAGATTATAAAAAACAATACAAAGAACATATTGAAGCATTAAAACCTAATGAAAAGCCT
>CAISYK010000579.1 GCA_903889605.1 uncultured Bacteroidota bacterium | reverse complement strand
AGTATTGAAAGGTGGACTTATGTTACAGGAACCGACCTTGCGAAAAAGACAGGAGTAGAAGGTTATTATGTAAGAATAAATTCAAAGGAATCTTTTGATTCAGACTATTCAGGTAAGGATCTGCTTACAATTACTAATCGTGCAAAAGGCGAAAACGTTTGTCTTGCAAATGAAATGGTGAGTCCTGATGCTTTGGCTTTGGTGCGTTTTGGTTTACGTGCAGCCAATGATCCGCGGATACGAAATACCATTAAAGTGATTGATGCCACATTAAAAATGGATAACCCATTAGGTCCGCTGTGGTATAGATACAACAGAGATGGTTATGGTGAACATGCAGACGGCAGTCCTTTTAACGGTACTGGTATCGGCAGACCATGGCCTTTACTCACAGGAGAGCGGGCTCATTATGAAATAGCTGCTGGAAATTATGTTTATGCCGGAGAATTACTAAAAACGATTGAAAATTATTCAACCGAAACAGGAATGATCCCGGAGCAAGTTTGGGATTCAGAAGATATTCCGGAATTAGAACTTTTTTTAGGCAAACCTACAGGTTCTGCAATGCCGCTTGCCTGGGCTCATGCAGAGTATTTAAAATTATGCCGTTCATTAAAATCCAAGCAGATATTTGATATGCCTATCCAAACCAGGCAGCGGTATTTAATTGAAAAAATCAATTCGAATATTTTTATCTGGCATTTTAAGAATAATTATAAATATATTCCAAAAGGTAAAATTCTGAGGATACACTGTTTAGCCGCAGCTACAGTAAGATGGTCAATAAATAATTGGTTAAGCACAAATGATATAGTTACGCTCGATTCGGGAGTGGGAATACATTATGCAGACCTTTCAACAGCAAATTTAGATTATGAACAAAAAATCAGTTATACCTTTTACTGGCATGATTCCGAAACATGGGAGGATGAAAATTATACACTTTCAATAGAAAAATTTAATTCAGCCCTGCTTCAGAAAGCAAAAGAAAGCAAGGTAAAAAAAACAAGCAAGGAGAAAATAAAGCTTGCTTGATAAATTATTTGATTTTAGAACACTTTTGAAGCCGAATTGTATTCCTTTAATATTCTGATATATAAAGTCAAAATTAAAAATTTCACAAAATATATTTTGAGCGAAATTCCAATTGTGATATAATTCATAAACAATAAAATAAACAATAAAAAAGCCTATTTGTGTATACCTTATATCATTCAAAAAATAGAAAAAATGAAAAAAGTTAATATATCACTGGCGTTTGTTTCAATATTATTAATATCCAGCAGCGGATATTCTTTTTCGAAAAAACAACCGCAAAATTTAAGTTCCATTGTTACTATAGTGCTTTATAAAGATTCGGCTTCAGCTTCGTCATATTTTTCTACAGGAATCCAGAAAAATAATGCAAAAGAATATTCAGAAGCCATAGCGTATTTCTCAAAGGCTTTGGAATTAGATCCTTCATTAGGATCGGCATATTTAAACAGAGCATACGCTAAAAATAAACTTTTGGATTATAAAAGCGCTTTAAGTGATTATTCAAAGGCGCTTCAAATGAAACTTACTTGGGAAGAATCATATGAGGCATATTTTAATAAAGGACTAACTTTTGCTTTATTGGAAAATTTGAAAGAGGCTATGTCAGATTTCAGTTATGCTATAAAATTAAACCCTGAGTATGCAGATGCTTATTATAATAGAAGTATTGCAAAGGGGAAAACTGGTGATTATTATGGAGAATTGCTGGATATTAACAAAGTAATTTCTTTAAGACCTGCTGATGATAATGCCTTTAACAGCAGGGGAATCGTTAAATCAAAACAAGGCAGTTTACTTGAAGCAATAAGGGATTTCAGTAAAGCTATAGAGCTGAATAGGGCAAATCCGCAGCCATATTTTAACAGGGCTTTAGTCCTATATGGATTGGATGAATATCTTGCATCCCTAAATGATTTTAACATGGCAATACAGCTTTCTCCTGATGCAGAAACCTATAATCGTAGGGCAAATGTAAAATGCCGGTTAAATGATTTCAGAGGAGCTTTTGATGATTATACATCAGCTATAAAAATGGATAATAATTATTATATAGGTTATTTGAACAGAGGAAGTTTGAAATTTGATTTGAAAGATTACCAATCCGCTATTGATGATTATACTGTGGCTATCCGTATAAAACCTGATTATTCAATTGCTTATTACAATCGCGGCATGGCAAGAGGAAAATTATCTGATCATAAAGGAGAAATTGAAGATTATACTTTGGCCATTGAATATAAACCGGATTACGAAAATGCTTATAATCAAAGAGGAATGGCGAAACGTGAAATAGGCGATATGATGGGATGCTGCCAGGATCTTGACAAGGCTATAAAATTGGGCTGCGATTTGGCTTATGATAACATCATTGAATATTGCAAATAAAATTCATAATATATTTTGGTTCCTGCAATTTACAATAATTCCGCCGCTGACAATCATTTAAATCCTTTGCTGATTAAACCATTAAAGGCTTTTCAGCATGTTTTATGTTATTTTGACAAGGATAATATTTTGGTATAGTATAAAAGCTATTTGCTCTTTTCAATCGGAAATATATTTTATACAATAATTTTTTTACCCATGATGTTTCCAAAAGAAAAAGGTTCCGGAAAATTCTATTGGCTCTGCGAAGTTGTAATAATATTACAATCATACAAATTGTTTGCATCACTTAGGTTTATATCAATTCGTGCTGTCTTGAGGTTTTTCGGAAATCAAATATTCTTATGTAAAAAATACGGTGTAAATTCCAAATTAAAGATTTACCTGCTCTTGTTCTTTTTGATTTCATTTCAAGTAACTCATTTATTTGCTCAAATTGTTGTAGAGGAAGAAGGTAAAAGATTGTATTATGACAGGACTCAGCGCGTTACACAATTCAGTAAAATGAAAGATATGAGAGATGTTCTGCATAAAGACAAATTGCTGTTGGGTAAAAATAGAATCATGGGAAATATCTCATACAATACCGGAAGGATATTGATTGATTATATTGATGGTAAAAAAGCGCATAACGAAGCAAGGAATGCGCTTGCGTTATATACGCGCATCCGTTTTTTTGAAGAGTTCAGTTTTAATACAACTTTTTATATTGATTATAACAAAGTTGCATCTTTAAGATGGATTTCGAATTATACCTATGCAATCGGCAGGTATAATTGGAGACCAAACAAATTTAATTATGGATATGAAAACTATTTAAATAATAGATATTCTGATAACATAAAAAAGATGGGGGAAAAATTTATGGAAGGGTATTATTTTATTTCATACAGCCATATTCTTCCAGAAAAGTATTTAAAAATAATTAAATTGGACGAAACCACCAATTTTAAGATTACTTATTTTACCCGTTATGCAATTAAATACAGTGATAGTTATGAAGTATCGCACGGCGGATTAACTTCGGGTAAATCAACTGTTGGTGCAGGCTTTCGGTATACTATTGGAAAAAATCTTTATGTTGAATCAGCCTTTTATCTTTATCCTGAAGAAAAGCTTAAAAAGATGCCGTGGGATCCTGATTACTCTTATGGTTTTGGTTATTTTGACTGGCGTTCTTTCCGCTTTTCTGTCACCTATGGTAATTGGGCTGTTAATCGTTTCCCCTGGAATAAATCCGGTTATCCAAATTATGGATTTCTCGACGGTAATTTCAGATTAATAGCAAATTGGATTTGGTAATTAAAATAAATGAAAATGAGGATAGTTTTTTTTGCTTTTATTTTTTTCAGCTTTACAAGCCATACAAAAGCACAATTAAAATTTGTTGTTGAAGATTTTGAAGGTCTTGCGGATGGCTCATCTGATTTGGATTTTAAAAAGAATGGAATATTTACTTTTGGTAATATCAAAGCGGCAATTATTGGTAAAACAGATGTTAAGAACGAATACCTTGGGGAAAGGTCAATAAGATTGGTCAAAGAAGGAAAACTAACTTATGGCGGCTGGGGAAAAGGAATTGGTGCAAATGTTGAATTGAATCCTAATCAGGATTATTTAAATTTTTACGTTTATCCGACTGCATCCAATAAAAACGATATAATAAAAATAGAATTGCAGGAGGACGATAATGGAGATAATGTTTATGAAAAAGACATGGATGATTCATGGATTTATGTACAAAAACTGTCTTCAGGCTCACCTTCGGAAGAAAATAAAAATGCTGCAATAAATGGAACTTTTGGCTGGGAATTGATCTCTATTCCTTTAAATAAATTTAAGGATTCCAATAGGGGAGGTGATGGTATTTTTAATATTAATTATAAACAGGGAAAACTGCTTTGCTTCATTGTTAGCTTCTTAAACCCTGAACAAGAAGTTTCAAAACCTTCCAAAGACAAGCAAACCTGGAATTTTGATTTTATATGTTTCTCAAAAGGAAAGCTGCCAATTGGACAAGGATTATCAGATATGCCGCCTGATTCATCAAACGATCTTTGTAATATCGGCACATGGTCAATTGAGGGCAATAAGGCCAACTTCTCTGATATAGCCTTAAATTTCGAAGGAATCTTTAAACCATATTCAAAAAAAAAGCTTGGTGTAATCCACTTTTTTCAATCTTTTGCTGTTGATGGAGGAAATAAACAAAACCAGTATCCATCAGTGGAAAGGATAAACAAAGTAATTCATGAAGGATATATTCCAATGATAACGCTTGAAGATCACTTTGTAAACGCAAAACCAAGCACCAAACAACCTAATTTATATAGTATTGTGGAAGGACACTTCGATCCATTTTTTAAGGATTGGGCAGATGAAATTAAACAGGTGGATGGAATAGTTTTATTAAGAATATTACATGAATTCAATGGCGATTGGTATCCTTGGTGCATTGTTAATAATGATAAAAATCCATTACTGCTGATTAAAGCTTTCCAGCATATTTATAATATTTTCAAAGAACAGCAGGTAAAAAATGTAAAATTTATTTGGTGTCCAAACTCAACCTCTTTCCCCCAGGAGAAATGGAATTTTATAATGAATGCTTATCCTGGTGATGCATACGTTGATTATGTTGGTTTGGATATTTACAATGGCGCCGGGAAAGGTGTTCCGGTTTGGAGGTCATTTAGGAAAGAAGGAATAGAAAATTATTTTATAATAACCCAGCAGTTAGCCGCAAAGCCTTTATTTATTTGTGAAACAGCATCGAGGGAACGTCAAAAGAACGAAACAATATCAGCACAAAATAAAGCAGATTGGATAAAACAAATGAGCGGGGCTCTTAAAACAGACATGTCTAAGATTAGGCTGCTCACATGGTTTAATGAAAAAGAGTCGTTTAAAATAAATTCTTCAAGCGAATCTCAAAATGCTTTTTTAAAATATATTCTCAAAGATGATTATTTTAAATCCGGTACAAAATATATTTATCCCATCCTTCGAAATTAGCAATGCCTTACCTCATTGGTAATCCGCGCAATGATATAAAACCAAGCACAAATTAGAATGTTTTTTATCACCAATTAATAGTGTTTAATTGTAACATTTT
>CAISYK010000578.1 GCA_903889605.1 uncultured Bacteroidota bacterium | reverse complement strand
TTTTGATTTAATAGCGTAACCCCAGATTAGTATGTCTGGCTGTAATACTTCTGCCCAAAATAAATTGCAATGCCAAGTGCAATCACAGCCAATACAGCGAGGACAATTTTAATAGTACTATACGGCCTTTCGCCCTGAACTTCACCAGTGCGGCCATTAATCATAAAACGAAATACTTTTTCATTATAGCGGTAAGCACTCAGCCAGACGGGGAGTAAAATGTGTTTGAACGTAATATTATTATAAGTTGTATTTACAGAACCAATGCGCTGATGGTCGCCGCCGATATCACTGCATATAGAATTACGTATTCCTGCATCCATTATTACTTTTGATTTCTCAAAACCTGTTTTTACATCTACCTGGTAACTTTCAGTTCTGAAACCACTCAAAAATTTATCATTGTATGCTGTCAGATTTTCCATGTCCCAAGGCTCAAGTGCATTGGTATATTTTTCCGGCAAAGAGTTACTTGCCAATACCAGAACATCATCAAAATTATTATTTACGCTGCCATTAACATAAGACCAGCTTATTCTTGTAACTGTGCGGGTTCTGGAGACAGATTTTCCATTTTCAATAGTATCATAACTTTCCGTAGTTGTATAATTTGTACCTCGCTCTCCGCTGTAACTGCTATGGGTTTCGGAATCATAGGTCCAGTAAGGAATATACATTCCATTCAGTTTGTCAGTTGATTCGGCATATTTTTTTAAATCGTTAGGCGCAAACCATAAGCTGCCGATCCATTTTTTAAAATCTTCAACAGCTTGTTTTAATTCAACTTTAAAGGGGAGCAAATATTTTGGTTTTATGATACTATTTGCCGTACCGCCGGTGATTACAATTGGTGAGGCGCAAAACGGGCAGCTGTCTGAAGTAATGTTGGGCAGCAGTGTAGAGGATGCTCCGCAATTATTACATTTAACAGTAATCACTTCCTGCTTCTCGGCACCAGCGGAATTTTCATTTAAAAATTTTTCAAAATCAATTTCTTCAATGACAGTCGGTTCTGCGGCTTCAGCAATTTCATTAGCCGCACCGCAGTATTCGCATTTTAAATGAGTAGTTCCCGGGGCATATTTAAGCAGAGCACCGCATTCTCTGCAGTCCAGCTGATTACTTATTGTTTTGGTATTTTCTTCTAATTCCATATTATTTTGTGGGGGAATTATCTTCCTCAATTTGTAATTGGAGGATATTTTTTTCAAAAAAATGCAATATAAAAAAGACTTTATTTAATTATCCTGTCATTCCGAATCCTTAATTTTTTTAGGAAGAATAAAGCATCTTCTCAATATAAAGAAGATTATAGTGCTAAGAACAAGATCCTTCATCGCCAAAAAATGGCTCTTCAGGATGACAGTGTAATTTATAACTGCGGAGGCAATGGCGGAGGCATCGCACTGAACAGTTTTGCTATTTCGGCAAGCTGATCGGCAGCAGTCCAGGCAGCCATTCCGTTTTTCCAAATCAAAGAATCTTTTTTTAATGTTCCCTGCTGTGCCATCTGAGCCATCACTTGATCAGTGAATGGCCCTGTTTGTGCGCCATTTACAGCAATAAAATATTGTAATGCCGGGGGTGGGGGAGGAGGAGTATTTTGGTTTTGATTAGGATTAAATTGATTTTGATTGAACATGTTTCCCATCTGGTTTCCCATACCAAAACCCATGCCCATGCCCACTCCTGCGCCCATAACGCTGTTCCCATTTTCTGCAGCTTTTTCCATCGAATTTGCGGCCTGAAATTGTGTATATGCGCCCAAATTGCCGATAATACCCATGCTGCTTCTTTTGTCCAACGCTGCTTCAACTTCAGGAGGCAGAGAAATATTTTCAATCAATAATTTTGTTACTTCAACGCCGAGTTCTTCAAATTCAGGATTAATTTTTTCTCCAACAAATTTTGACAACTCATCATAGTTAGCTGCTAAATCCAAAACTGGAATTTTGCTTTCGGCCACAGCATCAGTAAAGCGTGTAATAACAAGATTACGCAGCTGTTCTGTTATTTCATCAGTTGTGAAATGAGCATCTGTTCCTGCAATCTCTTTCAGGAATTTTTTTGCATCTTTTATACGCAATGCATAGGTTCCGAAAGCGCGAAGACGAATAGGCCCGAATTCAGCATCACGCAGCATGATAGGATTTTTGGTTCCCCATTTTTGATTGGTAAACTGTTTAGTATTTACAAAATATACTTCCGCCTTAAACGGGCTGTTGAAACCATATTTCCAGCCTCTGAGAGTGGTCATTAGCGGCATATTCTGGGTTTGCAGTTCGTACATGCCGGGTTTATACTCGTCTGCCATGGTTCCTTCGTTCACGAATATTGCAGTCTGCGATTCGCGTACCGTGAGTTTCGCGCCCATTTTAATTTCATTCTGATAGCGCGGGAAACGCCATACCATTGTGTCGTTTGAGCTGTCTGTCCACTCAATAATATCTACGAATTCCCCTTTTAATTTATCAAATAGTCCCATTTTTTGTTTTATTTATTTTGTTAATTAATGTATTTTAATTTTAATAACAGCGTGTAAAATTTAACCCACCATTTTAAAATATGTAAGAACCCAATTGCGGTTAAAATCAATAAGCGGTGCACGGCAGTATTCGCAGACATCGTTTGTTGTGTCTGAATAAGGAGCACCGCATTTTGCACATTCGTAACTAAAAACAGTTTCCTTTTCGGCTGTTTGTAGAGCTTTGCTGTTTTTAGATAAAACCATTTCATAGGTTTGGGTGATCATTTCCTCATCGATTAATTTTAGTTTTTGTCCGGCTTGAACCCGCTGATAAGAAGCTCTTAAATAGAAATTCAAATTTAATTTTGTCTCATCTGTATAAAAATCATATAGATCAACACAATTAAGGTACAAACGATCGAAGACAAAATCTCCGGATTCTTTTTTATCTTTTAAAATCTGATTCATTGTTTCTTCATCTGAGAACCGTGTTAATATTTTTTCAGGCTGCCCGGACATTACTTCCATTATCTGCATAAAAATATTTGAAGCAACATCTTCTATTCTCTGTATGGAAAATAAATCGTCATTCTTAGTAAGCTCCTGCAGATCTTCTTTTTTTGAAAAACTGCTGCCTTCGTTATAATCATCTTCTTGTGTGATTTCACTAAGAACCCAGTCGTAAGATGCGTTGTTGGTAAGGGTTCCGCATCCGCCGCATCGGCTTATTTCACCCATACTTATTTCAAAAGGAGCACCGCAGTTAGGACAATTATTATTGTCATAAAGATTTTTACCGGTTTGAGCATCATGCCGTTTAATGAAAGTCCAGTATTCCATGGCACTTTCGCCTCTGTACTTTTGATTGAACGAAGGGTATTTATCACTAATAAATTCATCATCCATAGTGAAGCTTACTGCCGCGTCGGCTGTTTGGTAATTGCCGTCATTATTAGTGCTGACAATAGAAATACCATCAATATTAATGTTGGATAGTTTATTTACCTGCGACAACTTGTTCATCATTTCAAATTGAGCATTAAAACGCTGATAAACGCCGTCAGAAATCCATTTGCGGACTTTTTTTAAGTCTTTATTTTGCCATGCCTCTTGAATACTTAAGAAAGCCGCTCCTATCTTTTCATTAGTTAACCCTTCAGGTAATTCCGTACTCGATTCTGACAGATTGTTTTCTGAATAGGCATTTCCATTACCCGGTAATTTCTTATTCTTTTTTAAAGAGATGACAACAACAAATACAATTATTATAATAATAATTATGATACCGCTGTCGCCGCCGCCGCCAGAATATCCTCCTCCGCCATATCCCCCTCCGCTGCTATGTCCGCCTCCGCTGCTGTGTCCTCCTCCGCCACCGGCACGTGCAAAAGTTTCTTGATAACATAATAAACAAAAAGCATATATTATCATATATGTTTTGTTTAGTGAAGAAAATAATTTTTTCATGAACCGAAATATTTTAAGCTATAGTACACAAAATAAATAAAAAACTCAAATATTATTTAAAAATTAACATTTTTTGTTAATGCATTTCCAAGGTTGACAATTCAATTCTATCGGGTAAATTATTCTGTAACCTGTAATTTAATAAATCTGTTGTAAAACACATATCTGTCAAAAACAGACAGCAGCGTATTGTCAATTTTCAGGCCGCAAAATGTTATTTTTTTAAACTCCAGGTCAATTCAAATTTGAGATATAACCATATATTTGTATGTTAATATCAAATCAATTTTTCAACTTAATTATTATTCCATGACTACGAACGACGCCTTTTCAATTCAAAATCCGATAAATAAAAAAAAGCTTTACGAAATATCGGAATCAAGCAATCAGCAGATTGAGCAGGCATATAACACAGCAAGAAGAATGCAGGCTGTTGTAAAAAATATGCCGATGAAAAAGCGGGTGGAAGAAATTTTAAAAATTAATGATTATGTTATAGCGCATCGGGAAGAAATAATTACTCGTATTGTTGAAGAAACAGGAAAATCAAGGTTTGATGCATTGAGTTCTGAAATTCTGGAAGTGTGTGATACTATTGATCATTTTAAAAAAGTCGCCCCGGAAATTTTAAAAGATAAAAAAGTTCATACTCCTATTGTGCTGATGGGAAAAAAATCTAAAGTAGTATTCGAACCGCTTGGAACAATATTGATAATCACTCCATGGAACTATCCTTTTTATCAAATGCTGCTGCCGTCAATATCAGCTTTTTTATCTGGCAATGTATCTATTATTAAACCTTCGGAGATCACGCCTCTAAAAGGATTAATTGAAAAAATTATAGAGGAAAGCGGTTTTTTAAAAGATGCTGTCCAGGTTATTTATGGAGGAAAAGAAACAGGAAAGATATTGATAGATGCCAAACCGGATAAAATACATTTTACCGGAAGTGTGGCAACAGGCAAAAAAATAATGGAGCAGGCGGCGAAACAGCTTACTCCGGTTGATTTGGAGCTTGGCGGTAAAGACCCTGCAGTTGTTTTTGAAGATGTAAATATTGAACGTACAGCAAATGGTTTATTATGGGGAAGCTTTACAAATTGCGGACAATCCTGCACATCAATTGAAAGAGTATATATTCAGGAAAGTATTTATGATGAATTAGTAAGTAAACTTTCTTACAACATCTGTAAATTAAAGCTTTCTGACGAAAATAGAAATTACTTTGAGGCCGGAGACTGCGATATGGGATGTATGACTTCCGAAGCACAAACTCAAATTGTGGAAGCTCACATATTGGATGCAGTTCAAAAAGGCGCTAAAATACTTGCGGGTGGAAAAAGGAAGCCAGGATCTCTTCATTTTCCTCCTACTTTGATTACAGATGTTAACCATACAATGAAAATTGTTACCGAAGAAACATTTGGCCCTATCCTGCCTGTAATGAAATTTAAAACAGAAAAAGAAGCCATACAATTAGCAAATGATTCTCCATATGGGCTGAGTGCAAGTGTTTGGTCAAAAGACCTTGAAAGAGCTGAGCGTGTTGCAAAAAGTATAGCAGCCGGCAATGTTTCAATCAATAATTGTATGTTAACAGAAGCTAATCCGGCCCTGCCTTTCGGAGGAATAAAAAACAGCGGATTCGGACGATTAAAAGGTGAGTGGGGTTTGTTAAGTTTTGTCAATATTAAATCAATCATAATTGACAAACAAAGTTCGATAATTGAGCCGCACTGGTATCCTCATACAAAAAACAAATACGGTTTATTAACCAGCCTGATTGTTTTTCTTTTTTCACGTTCAAAAAAATTAGTAAAATTTGCACTTGTTGGAATGAAGCTTGAAAAGGTAGGGGCTAAAGAAAAAATAAAATAGCAATATTGGCTGTAGGAATTATATTTGGTAATGAGGTTTTTGAAAGTGCTGTAAAAGTCTGGGAAACATTGGTCTTGAGGTATTAAACTCTAACTCCAATTATAAGCATATCATCAATTTGCCCCTTATTGCCTTTCCATTCAATAATTACATTTTCTAATATTCGTTTTTGTTCCGGCATACTTTCACCATGGATCTTTACTAACAATTCCCTAAAAGGCTGGTAAAAAAATTTGATATTTTCGGGCCCGCCTTTCTGATCAACATACCCGTCTGAAAAAACATATAAACAGTCTCCTTTTTCTATTTTTATTATATGGTTGGAAAAATCTACAACTTTGGTGCCTACGGAAATCCCAACTGACCTGCGGTCTGCTTTTATTTCAGTAAGAATACCGTTTCTAATCAAATACAAAGAATTGTGTGCTCCGGCATATTCCAATGTGTAGTTTTCATAATCTATTTTGCACAATGCAATGTCCATCCCGTCTTTTACGGATTCCAATTCATGGGTTTGCCTAAGTGACCTTACAACTGATGTGCTTAATTCCTCTAAAATCCGGGCTGGCTCATTAAGTTTGTGTTCAATAACGGCTTGTTCTAATAAGTGATACCCCATAATACTCATAAAAGCTCCCGGAACACCATGTCCGGTGCAATCAACAGCAGCAAACAATACCCGATACTGGTCAATGCGGTGTGCCCAATAAAAATCACCGCTGACAATATTTTTGGGTTTAAAAAAAATAAAAGAATCAGGAAGAAAGGAGCTTACTAATTCCTGGGTAGGAAGGATTGCTTGTTGAATTTTTTTTGCATAATGTACGCTGTCAATTATTTCTTTATGTCGGTATTCTACTTGGGTTTTTAATTTGTCAATTCTATCCTTTTCATGATGTATTGCAGTGCTTTGTTCCCAAAGCATTTTAACTTTTTCTTCATTTTCTTTTTTTTGAATTTCGAGACTTGTTTTTTCTTGAAGGATTTCTTTCAATTGTTCCTCCATTTTCTTTTTTTCATTGTAAACAGTTTCAGACATGACCCACATTTGCTT
>CAISYK010000577.1 GCA_903889605.1 uncultured Bacteroidota bacterium | reverse complement strand
TTATCCCCAATTACGGCTATCATGATATTTTCCTGGCAAAATATAGTGCAGGCGGAGTTTTAATCTGGATAAGAACTGCCGGAGGTATTTATGGAGATTATGCAGAATCTATATACTGCGATGGCTCTCATATATATATTACTGGTGAAATTGAAGGATACGGCACGGCTGTAACTTTCCAAAATTCGCCTATAACTCTTACTTGTAAAGGTGATAATGATATGTTTTTAGCCAAATATGATCTTAACGGAAATTTATTATGGGCAAAAAAAGGCGGCGGCAATTATAATGATAAAGGACTTGCTGTCACTGCCGATATTAACGGGAATATTTATGTAACAGGCTTTTTTACTGATACTGCATCCTTTAGCGGAACAACAATTTACGGAAATGGCAACCGTGATATATTTATAGCAAAATATGATTCCATTGGAAATTTTCAATGGGTTAGACAGGCTGGGAGTTCTCAAAGAGATGAAGCAAAATCGATTATATGTGATCATTCAGGCAATATATATGTTACAGGGATGTATTCTGACGGGGCTGCGTTTGGATCGGCAATTCTGACAAGTCCTTTAGGGTATTTTAATATCTTTTTAGCTAAATATGCTCCTGACGGAAGCCTCATTTGGATAAAAACTGCTGGAGGAGATTATGATGATGTGGCATGGTCTATAACAAAGGATAACGCAGGTAAAATCTATATTACAGGTGAATTTAATGCGTATGCGCATTTTGACAATATTGCATTAACAACAACAGGCAAGGCAAATATTTTTGTTGCTTGTTATGATGAATCAGGAAATGCACAATGGGCAAAATCAGCTGGAGGACCATTGATTGACCGGGCACGCGGCATAGGAAGTGATGGAACTAATCTTTATATAACAGGTCAGTTTGGAATGTCGGCAAACTTTGGTTCTTATTCAGTTACAGGAGTTGATAGTTCAGAAATATTTATGGCTAAAATAAGTAATACAGGCAATTTCGAATGGGCTGCAGCTGTCAGCGGCCCTCCGGATTTACCGGAAAATCTTGGTTACGAATCTGGAAATGCTATTTGTGCGGATTCTTTCGGCAATGTTTATGCGACTGGAGCCTTACTAAATGGAGGTGTATTCGGTAGTTCTTCTTTTCTTCCTTACAGCAGGACTGATGCATTTATTGCAAAGCTTTCATCTTCAATCAATGTAAAAATGGATGAATACCTTAAAGGAAATATCAGCATTTATCCAAACCCAAACAACGGCAATTTCACAGTCCATCTAAATTCTTTGGGGGCTGAAAAAATTGAAATAACAATTACTAATTGTCTTGGACAGGTTATTTATAATAGATTACATGAATCTTCTTCTCAAAATAATATTGATTTATCTGCACAGCAAAATGGAATATATTTTATTGAAATAATAACTGAAGATCAAACAATATATCGAGCAAAAATTCTGCGTCAATAAAGCGATTAATAAATAAAATAAATTAGAAAACTAAATAAACAATTTAAAACTTTAAAATTATGAGCACCAATTACAAAATTTCACATCAATTGTTTTTCCTTTTGCTTTTGTCTTTTTTGCCATTCATCTCGCAGGGACAAGTAACTTTTCAAAAAGTATACCAGAGTTTTTATGATCAGGAAGGTTTAGATGTTTTACCTACAAATGATGGAGGTTATATAATTGCAGGCATGACCGGGAATAACACTGTAAATGACCTTAACATATATATAGTAAAAACAGATAATTTAGGTGTCATTCAATGGACAAAATCTTATGGAGGGCCAAAGCCTGAATATTCATGGAGCATAATAGAAACAAAAGACAGTAACTTTTTTGTTCTTGGCTATTCTCAAAGTTTTGGCGGAGGAGATTATGATACTTACCTGCTGAAAATAAATCAATCAGGCGATTCACTTTGGGCCAAAGCGTATGGGGGTAATGGAAATGGTGCTGGGAAAGAAATTATTCCTACTTCAGATGGAAATTATATGATTGTAGGTGAAAGTAATGACCCTGTTCATTCAAACTATAATGCTTTTTTAATGAAAATTGATCCCGCTGGTAATATAATCTGGAATAAAAACTATGGAGGAGCTGCCTATGAATCAGGAAATTCAGTAAAACAATGTTTGGACGGCGGATATATTTTCACCGGACAAACGTTTAGTTCCGGTCTTGGCGGCGATGCATATTTAGTAAAAACCGATTCTATCGGCGATACTCTCTGGACTAAAACTTTCGGTGGAGCTCAATATGATGAAGGTATGTCCGTGCTTGCAAATAGTGATGGAACATATATATTCTGCGTTAGGGACAGCAGTTCGGGAGCAGGGGATATAGATGTACAAATAATTAAAACAGATTCGGCAGGCACTATTATATGGAATAAAACTTATGGAGGCAATAAAAAAGATACCGGCAAAATGATTCAGCCAACAACTGATGGGGGCTATGTTATTGCTGCAATCAGCCGAAGTTTTGGTTGGGTTAAGCCTGATATGTGGATACTTAAAATTGATTCCGGAGGTGATACCTTATGGACAAGGCATTATGGGGGAAGTGATAACGACCATTGTTATTCGGTCAGGCAGACTTCTGACGGCGGATTTACGGCAATTGGCCATACTGAAAGTTACGGCACTAATTGGGAGATTATATTCCTGAAATTAAATCAAATTGGAAAGATGGGTACCTATTTATCAATTGATGAAAATGATATAAATAATTCAATAAATGTTTATCCTAACCCTTCTGATGAAAGTATTCAAATTGAATGGGAAGGTCCGGATGAACCTGGAGCAAAACTTTCAATTACCAATGCAGTCGGGCAGTCTGTTTATTCTGAGACAATTAATTTATCCAATCAAAAAAGAAGCAATACAATTGATCTTAGAGGCAATAATCCTGGAATTTACATTCTCACAATTCAATCAGAAAAAAAATTATTGCGAAAAAAAATTATCATTAAATAATCAACATATAAATCCGCTAAAAAAATATAGCTCGAGTGAATGACCCTGAGACAGAGCCTCGAGGCAGCAAAATAAAATTGAATTTATTATATTCAGAAGCAGAGCCTCGAGGTATTTCTAAATAAAAATGGAAAGATTAAAATAATTTTTCAAAAAAAACTGATTTCATCACTCAATAAAAAATTTAACTTTATACCATTGTCATGACACCAGCAGCACAGCCTCAAAAATCAGAGTGTTCAGACATTCTCGATACCAAAGAAAAAATTCTACCTTATCATGATGATATTATTATTTTCATTGTTGATGATGATCTTATGTATTTGAAATCTTTAGAATTTCAATTCCGTCAAAATCCAAACCTTAAAATCGAAACATTTTTAACCGGCGAGGCATGCATTGAAAAATTATGTTTGAAACCAGATATCGTTATTCTAGACTATGTCTTGAACGTACAAGATAAAAAAGCTCTGGATGGTGTCCCGACATTAATGAAAATAAAAGAAATTTTACCAAACACTCAGGTTATTATGCTGTCGGCGAGAGAATCGGTGGATGTTGCAACCAATAGTATAAAACTCGGAGCGTTTGATTATGTAATAAAAAACCAAGGCACTTTTATAAGATTGAAAGCGTGTATAAAAAAAATTTTAGGAATATATGCTAAAGAAAAAGAAATAATTGTTTGGGATTGGTAGTAATTTTCTGATCCTTTAATTGCAGACTGAAATAATAAAGATAAGAGAGCATATTTGTCATTCAAACATCTAATAATCTTACCAGTAAATCAATAAAAAAGCTCCCGAAATAATCGGGAGCTTTTTTAAAATGTTTCACTCGTTTTTTACTTTTTACTTACGAATAACTTTAAATATTTTACTGTTTCCGTCTTTGCTTGATACTGAAGCAAAATAAACACCTTTTGAAAGATTTGAGATATCGATAGTTTGCTGCTGACTGCTTAAAGGCGCATTTATTACCATTTCTCCCATTACGTTCACGATCGAAATTGTTGGGTTAGATGAAGGACTAAAATTGTGTTTTACATTAATAATTCCTTCCGTTGGATTTGGATAAACGTATATTGATGAAAGAACGTTTTCTTTTATCCCCAACGCCCCTGTATTTCTTAATACAATAGTCCTAGTACTTTGCATAACCGGAGAACCATTATCAGAAGCAATTACATTTACCAAATAAAAATTACTAGTAAGATTTTGCTCAGTAAATGTGCAGGTAAATTCTTTAAACGTTGGAGTGTTCCTACTCAAAACAGAAGTGAAAAGCGTAGGTTCGCTGCATGAAACTGAGGCAGTAACAATCTGATTAATTTCCGGGGTGCTTACTCCGATTTTAAAGGTAACCGAACCAACATCTGTACGTACAGTATCACCAGTATTAACATCAATAGTATCACAAAGGTTATTATCAATGATCAGTGGTGGAATATTACCGCTGCTCGCTAAATTAAAGTACATTCCCTGGTTGTCCAAAAAGTCAACACTGTCGGTGCTGTTGTAAGGGCCATCAAATCCAGTTCCTGGATTATCAAATCTTCCAACCTGGAAATAATCTGTTCCGTTTCCTTGGTTAACACCAACTGTAGCAGGTGTTCCACCAAAACCATTAAGTCCTGAAGATGCGTCACCTGTAGTCCACTGCATATCACCATAGCAAAAAGAAACATTGTTGCCGCTTGGTAAAAGTGAGTCAGCGCCATTAGTAATAACTAATTGGAAGGTGTTTTTCTTATCAGAATGGTAGGCGAAGTATCCTACATTTTCCCATTTCACTATCAATGCAGTAGGAGTAATTTTATAATAAACCAAACCGCTCAATGTATCGCGGGTATCAACATCTCCCCAAAATGGTGCTATCATAT
>CAISYK010000576.1 GCA_903889605.1 uncultured Bacteroidota bacterium | reverse complement strand
GTAATATCTGGCTGCATTATGCGCAACATTTATTTCTTTTTCATCTAAGGCTTTTAAAAGTCCCATTCCCAATATTTTTTTTCTGAAATTTCTTTTATCAATGGGTATTTCAAGAATAGATTCATATACAGCCTGCAGTTGCGTTAAGGTGAATTTTTCATTGAGTAATTCAAATCCAATCGGCTGATAAGACACTTTCCCTTTTAACCTTTGAACAGCAGTTTTTAAAATCTTACTATGATCGAAAGCGAGTTTTGGCAATTTTGACAGCTCAAACCATTCTGCTTTTACAGTATCGCGCCCTGCCAGCAATTCATACTGATGTTTGTTTACTAATGCATAATATGCAACTGAAACAGTACGTTCACGCGGGTCTCTGTCTATTTCACTAAATGTATACAGCTGTTCGATGAAAACATTTTTTATTCCGGCTTTTTCTAAAAGAATACGTTTAGCACATTCTTCTGTAGTTTCTTCTATAAAAACAAATCCGCCGGGTAATGCCCATTTATTTTTGAACGGCTCTTTCTCTCTCTCAATCAATAATAGTTTTAACTCACCGCCGTCAAAGCCGAATATTACACAATCTGCTGCAAAAGCCGGGCGCGGATATTGGTATTGATATTTATTCTGTTGTTTCATTTTCATAGTGTAATAACTACACAAAGATAAAGTATAAATAAATATAAAAGCAAATTTATTAGTGTGTATTTTACACTAATAATGTAAATGCCTGAATGTTAATTTGTTGATCTTGTGTTTTTGGTGTGAATGTTTGTTGAATTAATGTCATTTTTGTCCGTGCTGAATATAAAAATGGGGAATTCTATTTTTGAAATGATTGATTTATAATTATAAGTTTGCTGAAACCTTAACTATAGCCCCTTGTTTTTTGGGGGCTCCGAGGAATAATCAATTTTCTTTGCAAGGCGTCTGGAACGGAATATATATCCGGCAAATACAACAGTCAGCAGAAAAGCAATAACAATCAATCCAATAATAAATTTTTGTTTTTTGTTTTCGGCTAATGTCACAGCATTTATTTTATCCTGTTCAGCTATTTCAGCGGCTTCATTTTTGTCAAAGTCCGTGTTTATCGCAATCTGTAAGGTTTTTTCATTTTCATTTTCAGCGTTAATATTATCTCTAAATAATATATAGAGTTTGTGATGCTGATATGCGGACTTCCAATTGCCTTGTACACTATCTAAGTCAACCATAAGGCGGTAGCTTTCTTTAATCCACTCTTTACTGTTTATTTCTTTGCTTAGATGCAATGCTTTGTCTAAATATTGCTGCGCTTCTTTCAGTTTATTTAAATAGATCAGAACATTGCCTATGTAGGTATAAGATTCTACTATACCTTCAGTATTATTTATCTCTAGGTTTGTATTTAACGAGGATAAGTAATTTTTCAAGGCTTTATTCAGCAAACTTGCCGACTCAATGCAGTTAGGCTTTTTAGGAGATTTCCCGATTTGATCTGCTTTAGGGAAATGCACCTGATTCCAATAAACATTTCCGATATTGGTAAATGAAGCTGCGATACCGTTCTTATTTTCAATACGTTGGTTTACCTTTAGTGAGGCAAAATATATTTTCAATGCCTCAGGATAATTTTGCTGACTATTATAGATCCGTCCGATATTGTCAAAAGAAGCTGCGATGTTTTGTTTGTCGCCAATCTCTTGATAAATATTCAATGCAATGAAGTAATTTTTTAACGCTTCGGAGTAATGGTCCGGATTATCATAAACAAGCCCGATGTTGTTATAAGAATTGGCTGTATTTTTTTTATCACCAATCTCTTCCCATATTTTTAAGGACGCAAAATCATTTTTTAATGCCTCAGAATTATTGTTTTGATAATAATAAATTATTCCAATGTTAAGGAAGGCGCCGGCAATGTCTCTTTTATTTTTCAGTTCTTCATTTATCTGTAAAGAAGAAATATAATTTTTTAATGCTGCATTGTAATTGCCTTGATTGTAATATATATTTCCGATATTATTATAAGCCGAGGCGCAGCCTTTAGGTGAGGCAATTGATGAAGCAAGATTCAGTGCTTCATTTCCATATTTCAAACCGAGGTTGTAGCTTCCAATATCTCTATATTCATTACACAACAATATCAAATGAAGTACATGGTTCGTATCCCCAATACATGGCTCTGGGCAGGCTTCTTTATCACTTTTAAGAATTGTTAAAATAGAGTCAATCTTTTTGTTTTGCGCAAAAGATTCTGCGCTGACATTAAAAACGGCAGCAGCGGCAATAATTAAAGAATATAGATGTTTTCTTTTCATTTTCTCAAGAGGTAACGAATTTACAAATTAAACTCGTACTCCAAACACGCATACATCATCAACTTGCTCAATGTTTCCTTTCCAATTTTCAAAAACCGAATTCAATTTTTGTTTCTGGATTTCCATTGGCTCATCGCTTATTGATAATAATGACTCTTGTAATTGTTTGTACATAAATTTTTTTCCCCTCGCTCCTCCAAACTGGTCGGCGAAGCCATCTGTTAAAGTATATACTAAGTCTCCCTTTTGTAAGGCTTGCGTTTTCAGGGTAAATGGTATTTTATCTTGTGCATATTTACCAATAGGCATTCTATCCGGTTTTATTTCAATAAATTTTCTGTTCCTAATAATCCATATTGGATTGTTAGCGGAGGCACAATGCAATATGTTATTATTAAAATCAAAACTCAGAAGGCTACCGTCCATACCATCTTTACCGCCTTCTTCACTTCCATCATTCATTAAGTTTTCAATTACCAACCTTCTTGTTTCATTCAATATTAGATCGGGGCTTGTAATTTCTTTTGTTACAGCTTCTTTTAAGCATGCAATATTTAAAATACTCATAATAGCACCTGGCACTCCATGGCCTGTACTATCTGCAGTTACTATAACAAAATTGTTATTGCTTAATTCTGCAGCCCAATAGAAATCACCGCTTACAAT
>CAISYK010000575.1 GCA_903889605.1 uncultured Bacteroidota bacterium | reverse complement strand
TATAAGGAAGCCATTAAATGGGAAGCCAAAAAGTTTTATATCGTTCGTGGTGTAGATAGAGGAAATACCAAAGATGGTGTTAAATTCTGGAGATTTAAACATAATTACAGAAATCAGGGCACATTGGATAAATTATTGCCAATCCTATCTGAATATGTTGATTCACAAAATCTAGACTATTCAGACCCAACAGATGGAACGGATTTAGCAATTATCATGGCTGATAGCGAATTTAATGGTCATGTATACAAAACGATTTCAGCAATCACTTATCGTGGTAAATCACCACTACACCAAGATCAACTTATCGCTAAACAATGGCTTCAGGATGAAACCACATGGAGAGATGTATTTCTACCTAAGAAAGCACCTAACACAACACCACACGAATATCTCGAAATGGTTGTAAGAGGCGAAAATCCCTATTGGGATGATACCGATTCAAACAACAAACATTGGGTGTTTCCAAATCGTCCCGATCTTGAAGAAGCAGCAAACAATCGTACACGTAATCTTGATGCTGATTCTACTGAAGAGTTTGAACAAGCATCCGATCTTGTTGATTCAGACGAAGATTATACACCACGTGTTACTGTAAGTAACATCAGACAATCCGATGTTGGTACTTATAAAGATGATGCAATTGATATTGCTAAAGAGGTTGTTAAAGAAAGGGCACCAGTTGTTGTTGTTGATGATAACTCAACAAGCGATATTGATTATACCGATCTTCCATTTTAATATGAGAATAAAATAACGGATGAAATAGGGGGGGGTGATATTTATCGCTTCCCCTTATTTACCAATAAGACAATAAATAAATTAAATGGCAAAAATAGTAAATGAAGTGCCTTCAAACGATAAGGCACGCATACCAACACCGAAAAAAAATTTTTCATTAGAAAATTTTAAAAAGAAAATTGGTGCTGAAGATGTTGCAGATAAGCCTTTGATCTGGATTCCTATTGATTCTGCGATGGAAAGTGTTACAGGATTACCCGGTTTTCCTAAAGGATATATAACAACTTGTTGTGGCTTTTCAAATAGTGGCAAATCCACCGCAATTTGTATGGGAATTGTTAATGCTCAAAAAATGGGTTTGCTTCCAATTATTATTGATTTGGAAAATAATTTAAGCAAATTTAGATTAAGTTTAATGGGTTTTGATTGGAATGGCGATTATATCATCATTGATAATGAATACTTATTAACAAATTTTGGTAAGGTTGCTGATAAAAACAGAAATTATGCCTCAATTGAGGATTTGGGTAATTGTATTAAATTCTTTTTAAAAGAGCAGGAGTTGGGAAGCATTCAATATGAGTTTGTGTTCGCAATTGATTCTATTGGTACGTTAAATTGTAATAAAACAATTATTGCTGCCGAAAAAAATGAGGCAGACTCAAATTTCTGGAATGCAGGGGCTTATGAAAAGGAGTTCATGTATTTATTTAATGATGTAATTCCAAATAGTAGAAAAGCGAATAAGCCTTACACGAATACAGTTATTGCTGTTCAAAAGATAGGTAGAGACGCTATGAATAATGCAATAACAATGAAAGGTGGTCGTATGTGGGAATACACACCAAGATTACAATATTATTTTGGGGGTATCTTAACTAAAGGTGTAAAAAAAATTACAGCAGTATCTAAAAAACGTGAAATATCATACGGAGTATCTGTAAAATTGAATGTATTAAAAAATCAGATTGACGGCCCGCTTGGTGGTATTTCAATGGAAGGAACAATAATTTCAGTACCACATGGTTTTGTTACTGTAGAGGGTGTTGAAGAATATAAAAAGAAAAACATATTATATTTTCGTAACTTATTTGGTAATGATGAATTAAGTGCTGAAGATATTATTACTGGTGAACGAATTGAAGGCAGTGATGGTAAAATATTACATGATTTTATTGAAACATCTGAGTGAAAATTGTTAGTTGAATTGAATTAATTTTTTTATATGGAAACACGTACACTACTGGTTGATGGAAATAATCTTTTCAAACGTTCATTTCATGGGGCAAAAGACGTATTCAATAGTAAACATTTCCATATAGGAGGAATTTACCAGTTTTTAACGTCCATAAGGAAATTAATCCCAATACACTTCATTAATAAAATAGTGGTAGCCTTTGATGGAGAAAATGGCGGATATGCTAGGTATCAAATTGATCCACAGTATAAAGCAAATCGAAAAAATAAGGAATGGTATACTAAAATCGAACTGACTGATGCTGAAATTCGTAGAGAGATGAAAAAAGAGGAGTCTGCTTTATATGAATTAAAAAGAATAAAAGCATATTTAGAGGAAATTTTCATTCACCAAATTGAGTGTGAAAACATTGAGTCTGATGATATTTTAGCAGCATACTGTTTGAAGTATAATAACAAAGAGGAAATATTTTTATACTCCAATGACAGGGACTTTGCACAGTTGTTGGATTTAAACATAACAATACTATTTCCAAACATAAATCAACCAGTTAATAAAACCAATTATATGATGTATTTTAATCATCATTATAAAAATGCGTTAACGATGAAGATAATAACTGGTGATAGTGCTGATAATATAGCAGGTATTTCTGGTTTGGGTGAAAAGACTTTATTGGAAAACTTTCCTGAATTAAAGTTCAAACATATGTCGGTTAGGGAAATCTGTGGAAAAGCACAGATGATTAATGAGGAAAGATCGTTGGCAAAGAAAAAACCATTAAAATCATTAGAAAACCTGT
>CAISYK010000574.1 GCA_903889605.1 uncultured Bacteroidota bacterium | reverse complement strand
TTAGTTTTTTAGTTACGTTTATTAATTTATTTTCGAACTGCATGTAATTCATTGGAATACTTTCATCGCCTCCCACCTGTTCAAAAAAACCATCTGTGTACATATAAATCCAATCGTTCTGATTTAATGAAATGGTTTGTGTTTTAAAATTGCGTTCAATCGCAGCTCCCTTTTTCATATAATTGCCGCCAACAGGAAACAAGTCGGCTTTAAATCTTTTTGCTTGTCCATCTGTTATAATAATAATTCCATTTCGTGCTCCGCTGAATTCAATTTTTTTATTGCTGCGGTCAATTAAGCAAATAGAAAGATCCATTCCGTCCTGTATTTCTCCGCCGTCCTGCTGATGCAAAACCCGTATGATTTCATCACTTAATTTGTTTAAAATTTCTGATGGGCTTAAAATTTCAGAGTTTACAATTTTATCCAACAATAAACTGCCGATGGTACTCATAAATCCGCCTGGAACACCGTGGCCGGTGCAGTCAACACAAGCCAGCAAAGTATATTTTTCAAATTCAGAGAAATAATAAAAGTCACCGCTTACGATGTCCTTAGGTTCATAGAATATAAATAAATTAGGTATACTTTTTTGCATTTCTGAAATATTGGGCAGTAATGAATTTTGTATTTTTTTAGAGTAATTTATACTTTCCACAATTTGAAATTTTTGTGATTCGATAATTTTTTTTTGTTTACTTGTTGCCCTAAAACGGTTTAAAACAAAAAATGTAAACAACAATACCAGAACAAGGCTTCCTGACGCGGCATAAGTAATCACTTTTTGCTTCTGCTCCCGCACTGCAGATACAGCAATTTGTTTTTCATATTCTTTTGCATCAATAGCTTTTTGTTTATCGTAAGTATACTTTATCTCCTGCTTAATAATTTCCTTCTGGCTATTTTCACTCATTATACTGTCCCGTAAGGCCATAAAAAGCTCATGCATTTTAAGCGCTTCTTTGTAATCACCAGAAATTTTACAACTAACATATAATGCTTGGCTTGCATCTTTTGTTGCAGAAACAAGTCCGGAATTTTGCGCAATAGCTAAAGCTTTTTTATAAAACTCTATTGCTTTTGCATTTTCACCCTTAATTTTATAAATATCACCAATATTGGTCATGGAAAAAGCAATCGATCTTTTATCTTCAATTTCTACAAACGTATTTAGACTCCGGTTCAGGTAATTCAAGGCTTTTGGGTAGTCTTGCTGCATTTTATAAACGAATCCGATGTTGCCAAGAGACAGAGCTATACTATTTTTATCACCGATTTCTTCACTCATTTTTAAAGAACCGCTGAAGTATTCCATGGCTTTTACATTATTGCCCTGACTAGAATAAATGAGTCCGAGATTACTATTTGCAATAGCCAAACCTCTTTTATCTCCTATTGCTTCCCTTATTTTCAAGCTGCGGATTTGAAAGTTTATCGCTTTTACTGTATCACGAAGGTCAAAATAAATTCTTCCAATATTACTTAGGGTATTAGCCTCTCCTTTTTTATCTCCTATTTCTTCATTTTTCAATAAGCTTAGGGTATAATATTCTATGGCTTTTGCA
>CAISYK010000573.1 GCA_903889605.1 uncultured Bacteroidota bacterium | reverse complement strand
TTCCTCACAAAAAGGATTTATGCTTCAATCCCCTAACGCAGCACCAGTAATGAAGCTCTTAAATTTTTTTGTTCATTATCAGGTTACTCATTAATTTGTTCTATAAGCATCGCATCTTTTATCTCTATGTCCTCCGCCTCCTCCGCCTTTACAGCCAAAGATATATAAAACGCCTAAACGTAAATGAGTTTCCATGAATTTAAGATTATACCTATATTCTAAAAAAGGGCGTAAACAGGTATTTGTTGAAATGCCTAAACCTCCTTCTAAGTTCCAGTTATTCTGTTTTGCGCCTTTCATAGGGGATACTTCGTAATTCAACCAAGAGTTGTAGGCTCCATGGCCAATAGCGTATATATTGAATCTATCCCTTCTAATTACTTTATACTCCAAGCCTAAGCCTATAAAATATTCGTTTACTTTATTAAAAGCAAAATAATAAGAAAATGTGGGAACAAAACTAAGTCTATTGTTAGGAAAGAAGTTTACCCTGGCACCGGCACCAACACTTTCAGTTTGGAAATTGTAAAGGACATCAGCACCCACCCCGATATTTTGAGCTTTACCGAATAATGATATTAATAAAAAGAAAGGCAGTATTAAAAAGATTCTCATTTTTTGTTTCCCTGCAAATAAATCCATATTCTGCAAATTTAGAAATTCTTTAAGTTTAATTTAAAAAATGCATTAAGCAGAAGTAAATGTACAAAAAAATATAATAAATGATTTTTCGGGGAATAAACTGAAATATTTATATTATAACAAACCAGTAAGGTTTAGAAAATATGAAAGGTCAATTTAAAATAATGAAAATGTTCCTTAAAGCCTTTGGCTGAATGGCTGCGGCAATAAATACAAACAAGATCCTTCGCGAAAAGCTCTGGATGACAGCTTGCTTAAGGGGTATAAATAATCGGCAGTTTCGTCTATAAAATCAATACCCTTCGTGAAAAGCTCTGGATGACAGGTTGCTTAAGTAGTTTAAATAATCGGCAGTTTCGCCTATAAAGTCAATACCCTTCGCGAAAATCTCAGGATGACAGGTTGTTTAAGGGTTGCAAATAATCGGCAGTATCTTCAATAAAATCAATATCCTTTGCGAAAAGCTTAGGATGGCAGGTTGTTTAAGGGTTTTAAATAATCGGCAGTTTCGCCAATAAAATCAATACCCTTCGCGAAAAGCCATTGATGACAGGTGATTGCAGGGAATAAAAAATAGACGTAAAAAAAAGTATAACCCTAACAGAGCTTAAAGCCCTGTCAGGGTATAACTAAAATGCTTTTTAAATATGAAAGCTGGTTCTGATTCAATTGACCATGTATTCTACTGAGCAATTGGCTGAAGGCACATTTCAGAACATTGGCGGCATACTTCAGCACATTTTTTGCAGTGTTCCATAGCAGAATGATTTTCACATTCCACTGCACACGATTCACAAATTTCTGCACATAGTTTTAGGTACTTATCTATGTTTTCAGAGTTTTTTTCTAAACGGATAGCAGTCAGTCTGCATATCTCGGCACATTCTTCATCCAGCTTAATACAGCGTTCCAACTGTGCCTTATCTTTTTCCATCTGGCATGCATCATAACAACGGGTGCATTGTGCAGCACAGAAGTATAATTCTTCAATCATTTTTTTGTTTTCCATTTTTTTGTTTTTATAGTTTATAATTTATTTTTCTTTACACACCAAAAGGAAATGTTTCAGGCATCTGATGTCCGTCAGGTTTTATATGAAGCGGGTGCAGGGCCGATGTTTCATCGAGATAAACAAAAGCATCATAACGTTGCGGCATAAGGCTTGGAACATAATTTCCAAGAAATTCATACTGCGGCTGATATACAACACCAATAGCCCTATGTCCGATTTCTTTTTTACCTATCTGCTTTTTCATTTCTTCATTCATAAAAACAATCCTGTTTTTTGAATCAAGCTGATGCAGCAGAAATTCCCAGCTGTCGGGTATTGCTTCGGGCTGATGCATAACCCGCATAATATCTCCCCATTCACGTCCGGCAATCACAGTTCCTTTATAAGAACCGAATCCAACTGCAAACACGCCATCCTTCTTATGCTGTTCGTTTAATAATTGACCAACATTTACAGATCCTTCGCGAACCATGTCTGTTGCCCGCGCATCTCCAATGTGAGTATTATGTTCCCATACAATTGCTTTAGCCTCATGGCCATGAAATTTCACAAGCCGGTTTAAAGTGTCTACCATGTGGTTGTCGCGTATGTTCCATGAATCCGGTCCTGGACGAACCATTGCACGGTAATAGCGTTCGGCATTAACAATAACCAGCGCATTTTGTTCTGCACTCATTACTGCTTCCGGATCTGTGTTATAGCTTGGCATATTTTTCCTGACCTGGGTAAGCAGGTCAACCACCGCCTTTTCGCATATTGAAGGCACCATAAGCGTAGCTCGTGCATAAGCCCGCCCTTCTCCTGCACGGTATGGTTCAAAACACTTCAAAGCATTGTCGGCCGTATGTTTTGTTGCAGGATCTTTTTTGTCTAAATATTTAATAATTGTATCAAATGATTCCCAGAGGCTGTAAACATCCAAGCCGTAAAATCCCGTTTTACGATTTTTAGGAAGCGGTTCATTGTGCTTTCGAAGCCATTCGGTTAAAGCTACGATTTCCCAATTAGCCCACATCCACGTTGGCCAGCGGTTGAATGCATGCAGAACATCAAAAGCCGATTTTCCTGAATCAGGATAGTTTTTTATGTAGCGGTTTACCCTATAACAGTCGGGCCAATCGCCCTCAACAGCAATAAATGAAAAACCTTTTTTCTCAATCAGCTTTTTGCTGATCTGCATTCTCCATGTATAATACTCATGCGTTCCGTGTGAAGCTTCACCAAGCAGTACATATTTTGAATCACCTATTATTTCTATCAGTGCATCCAGATCATTAATATTATTAAGCTCGACTGAGTTATCAAAAATTAATTTGTTCAGATCAATACTTTCGCCTGTTTTATCTTTTAAATATGAAATTTTCATTCTGATATTTTTTGCTTTGTAATTTTAATGGATATTATACCCTTCAATATTTAACCTTATAGAAACATAGATTTGCATATACATTTAAAACAGCCTATTCTTTCAAAAAGGCTATGTAAAAAGCCTTGCGTATTTTCTAAGCCGGCTTCTCAGTATTTAGCAATGTTTCTATGCGGTTAACAATTTTTCGAGCACTGACTATAAATGAACAGCATGCGTTTTAACTTTTACATTGTAAAGATGTTTTTTAAACCAGTTTGTTGCCAGGTCAGCCGCTTTATCTAATGTTCCTGGCTCTTCAAATAAATGTGAGGCGCCCTCAACAATTTCTATTTTCTTATCGCACTGCATCAATTCATAAGCATTTCTATTCATCGCAATAACTTGTTCATCTAAACTGCCTATAATCAGTAATGTCGGCGCCTTTACATAGCCTAATGAATTCTTGGCAAGATCGGGACGGCCGCCGCGGGAAACAACTGCATGGATTATGTCATCCAATTTTTCTGCAGCTTTCAATGCTGAAGCAGCACCTGTACTTGCACCAAAATACCCTATGGGCAAATTTTTCAATTCAGGTAATTTATGCATGTAAGAGGTCACAGCAACAAGACGTTTTGTAAGTAAATCGATATTAAAACGATTTTCAAAAACACTATCTTCTTTTTCTGTCAGCAGGTCAATGAGCAATGTTGCAATTTTTTCCTTATTCAATATTTCTGCAACATGTCTATTCCTAACACTGAAACGGCTGCTGCCGCTTCCATGCGAAAAAATAACAAACGAACCCGCGTCAGAAGGGACATTAAGAGTGCCGTTAAGTTTAATAGATTCATCGATTGGGATATTTATTTCATTGGTTTTCATTTTCCTATAATTATATTTTACAGTTTATGTATTTATCATTCTGCATTCTGATAAAGCATTTTTCTTTTATGCTTTTGGGTCACCTGAAAAAGCTGCAGTTTACATACAATTTCATTCCTTATTGTGATCAATAAAAGAAATGCGTTATTGTTTATTCTTTCTTTTAATTTGGTGACCGCTTATCAATCCTTGTTGGATCCAGTTTACTTGGTTCTTCAATCCGTGTCGGGTCATTTTTCTCCGGTTCCTCACCACCCGGTCGATGGCGCGTAGGGTCAGGGTTTTTATCCGGTTTCATTGGAATTTCTTTTTCAGGCTTTACCGGCAGCGCCGACCTTTCTATTTCGGGTTCTAAAATATTTTTATTTTTTTTCATTTTGTTACAAGGTTTTTCGTTTCCATTTTTTTTGCCATAGAATACCTTTTAGCTGCTTCATCCCAGTTTACAAGATTCCACCATGCAGCAACATAATCGGGTCTGCGGTTTTGATATTTCAAATAGTAGGAATGTTCCCAAACATCTATGAGCAGAATAGGATACCCCTTTGTTTCTGCAATATCCATTAATGGATTGTCATGGTTTGGTGTTGAGCATATTTCAAGTTTGCCTGATGAGTTTTTTATCAGCCAAGCCCATCCGGAACCAAATCTTCCTATTGCTGATTCGGTGAATTTCTTTTTGAATTCCTCAAAAGAGCCAAATTCAGAATTAATTGCAGCAGCCAGTTCCCCTGCAGGTGTGCCTCCGCCATGCGAACTCAAAAGGGTCCAAAACAGACTATGATTATAATGTCCTCCGGCGTTATTGCGGACTGCTGTGGGATATTTTGAAATGTTTTTCAAAATATCTTCAATGTTCATTATATCAGCATCAGTATTTGCAATAGCCTTATTCAGGTTTGTAACGTATGTATTGTGATGTTTGTCATGATGAATTTCCATTGTAGCCGCATCTATATGCGGTTCAAGCGCTTCCTTAGGAAAAGGAAGGGGAGATAATGTAAAAGCCATATTTTTTTTAATTTTAAAGGTTATAAATTCTTATATTTTGTTTTTTTATACATACCGATAATTTCGCCTGAAGCCAATATATGCTCCTGCATTGCTTTTTCGACAATCTTTTTGTCCACCCCAGCTCTTACGTCAAGCAGAGTATCGAGTGCATATATTTTAAAAAAGTATCGGTGTGCATTACCTTCCGGAGGACAAGGGCCATGGTATCGTGTTTTTCCGAAACTGTTTTTTCCTTCTGTGCCCGGAGATGTGTTTTCAATTATCATTTCCATAGGACGAATGTTCCAAATTATCCAATGATCGAATACCCCGCCTGGTGCATCAGGATCATCAACAATCAGGGCTAAACTTTTTGTTCCTGCAGGAATATTTTCTATGGTGAGAGAAGGATTTACGTTTTCTCCTTCGCATGTATATTTTGCAGGTATATATTCCTTATTTGCAAACTCTGTGCTGCCGATAGTTAATTGTGCTGTTTTTACTGTGGGTATCATGTTTATTATTTTAAAAGGGTTTAATTAATTTTTTTGGTTATTATCAAAGGCAAACATATTTCGAATTGTTTTTATTGAGTTGATTTCATTTTTTTTGCATCGGCCGTTTTTTCAGTTTGCTTTTTTTGACCCAGGCTTTCGCTTGGCTTATTACAATTTCCATAAGAATACATTCATCTATGTCATTTTTTTCTTCAAGGAGTGTATTGGCTATTTCAATTGCTTTGCTCCGAACGGCCTTTGGTAAATTTTTCATTGAATGTGAAATGTTTATTGTTGTGAATCATTAGTAATTACATTTCTTCAGCGTCTGTATCTTCAAACATCTCCGGGTCTAAAGTTTTGTCAGGATCAGGCGCTGTTTTGTCGCCGATAAAATGCATATACTGTGTATATTGAGGTTTCTTTCCATTGGTAAAATCCAGTTCATCCTTGCCGTGCTGTATGCGTGCCTGAGCAACGGTTTTGCTGTTGTTTAAAATATCGTATGCAAGATTAAGGGATAGTAAGTTAATTGCTTCATTATTGCAGCGTGAAGAAATAGTTCCGTTGGTGCGGTTTGCTGTTACGCTTCCATTATAAAATGCCAGTTCATCATAGTTGTTAAGCGGAACACTATAATTCACCCACTGTTCCAAAACGTCTGTATGGAGTTGTGGGAAATTGTGTATCATTTCTTTTTTGTAAACAATAGTTTTTAACCAGATGCCATTATTATTCCATTCCAGCATATCTGATGTAACTCCATTAGGCTTACCATATTTAGACTCCATTTCTTTTGCAGCCTTTTGTGATGCCGCAGGCCAGCTTTTCAAGTCGGGCATATTTACAGTTTTATCCTGGTCTGAATCAGTTTCGTTGGCGGCCCGCAAATGATTGAGACCATAAAATAATCCAATGGCTGAAATGGTTAATAGGGAGACGATAATTATTTTCCTTTTCATCTAAATTTAAGTTTTTTAATGGTTTTAAATGTTAATGTTTTTTGCGCGAAGATTTGAAATTGTATTATTCAGGATTTTGTAAAGTAAACTATGTGCCATTTAAAATAAGGCTGTAAATAGTATATCATTTTTAGAGGTTGAGGAAATTTGTGGACAAAAAGGGCAAATAAGTCACTAAACAATTTAATAATGTAATGGTTCTTTTTTTTGATAGTTTTCAAAAGACTGCAAATACAATTTTATTAAGAAAAGAAATTGGGGGACTTTATCAATAAGACATTTGCAGCAATAATTCAACATTATTTTAAAAAAATGGAAAACAGAAATGAAAAAACAGGTGCTTTATTCAATAGTTCGGTAATTTTTTAGAGTCGTTATTAACAAAGATATGTATAAAAATTTATGGGCATTGAAGTAGAATAAAAAGAAAAAAGCATGAAGGTTGTTTTGTGAAAAAAACTCAACATGCTTTTAACAGGAGCGAGGC
>CAISYK010000572.1 GCA_903889605.1 uncultured Bacteroidota bacterium | reverse complement strand
GTTGTAATAATATTTTTAAACCCCTTAGCAACAATGCCCTGAATCAGTTTCTTGTCACCAGTCCAAAGTCTTCCTTTCAATTCAAGGGTTAATCCGACAAAAAGTAAATCATTGAAATCAACATCCTTTACAATGCTTTCAGCTTTTATGATGTTTGCTTTAGAAATAAACTCTTCGCTTACTAAATTGATCCTACAGGTAATTGAACGGACAATTTCATTTAAGTCAGCCGGCTCAAGACCAGTCAAAGTTTGTAGCTTTATTTTGTGCTTTTCAATTTCAGTAAGCATGTATTTGCAGCTTACAAAATGAAATACACCCCTTGAATTCAACAATACTTTTCCAATTCGTCCGGAAGAATTAAGTATTGCACTGAAAGCAATATTCGTATCAACAATAACTTTAATCATTCAATAACCGAGTCCGGTTTTCATTCCACCAGTTAATATTTATCTCTTTAGTTAATTGATCCACAATTGACTGATCAATTTTCCGAGCTTTTGACGTCAACTCCTTATATCTGACATAATCAACAAAATCCTGAATTTCCTCGGCATCTACAGAGTCTGGGATGCGTATAATAATCTCTTTATTTCTTTTTTCTATAATCATTGTCTGATTTTTTATAAAGTTACAAAAATATTTTCTCACCCGGTCAATTCAGGTTAAGAACTGGTCCCTATTTCCAACAAGCTGGCAACGTGTAATTTGATGTATATTATGCCGGTTGTGTGACCGATAACAGGTGAGAGGATTGTTAACAATGTGCTCTTGCATGCCCAATTTTCAAAAATAATACCGAGCGCATCGCCTGGTTGGAGACTGGTTTCAAGGGGAGACGGTTGAAATTTTTCTCGCAGATTTACGCAGGCAAAAGGTTCTCGCAGATTCTCGCAGTCAAAAGTTTCTCGCAGATTCTTACAGACAATAATTTCTCGCAGATTTCCGCAGACAGATTTTTTCGCAGATTTGTGCAGACAATTTTATAGTTTGTTTACGATTCGTTTGATTGAATCATTCATATCCGCCGTGTTGAAATTGATCAGTAATCCAAGCTTTTTATCGGAGAGTTTCAGATACTTTAGTAATTGCTTGTAATGAACATCTAAAAGCATTTCGACAGATTTTACTTCAATGATTACCAATTCATTGACAATGATATCAACCCGATAACCAATGTCCAATTGAATATCATCATACAGGAATGGTAGCCCAACCTGAGTTCTAACTTGTAATCCTGATTTTTTTAGTTCGTAAGCCAATGCCGCTTCATAAGCGGATTCAAGCAACCCCGGCCCAATTTTCGAATGAATTTTAAATGCCAACCCCCTGATGATGTATGAAATGTCATTTTCAAGCATAGCTATATTTTGTTCTGCGGAATTCTGCGAGAAATTATTGTCTGCGAAAATCTGCGAGAAACTTTGTCTGCGTAATCTGCGAGAAATTATTGTCTGCGAAAATCTGCGAGAAATTATTGTCTGCGAAAATCTGCGAGAAACTTTGTCTGCGTAATCTGCGAGAAACTATTGTTTGCGAGAAACTTTTATCTTCTGAAACCTGCGGGTGTAATTCTTTAGCATCCGACAATATAAATTATTTTTCCTCCAATATTTTCAGCTTTCCAATATATTTTTTCGTCCCAGCATTTTGTATTGCTTCTGTCAAAAATAATCAGCCAACCGGTGTTTTCGCCAAGTGTTGTCATATAAGTGCTTAATTGTTCGATTCCTTGCTGAACGACTGATTTTGAATACATTATTTTTAGTTCGACAGGATATTTATTATTTTGATACACAACACACAAATCCATACGTTCTCTTCCGGCTGCATATTCCCTTAAAATGATACCTCCGCCATTGATAATCCTTTGCAAAAAGGCTTGCAGGATTAAATGCGGGGCGGCTTCTTTATAGTCATATTTTTCAATCCAGATATCAGAGTTTTCGCGCCAGAATTGTTGAAAGCCTTTCAGCAAGCTGGTCATATCAATAGTTCCGGCATTATCTATCCACTTGTTTGGTATTTGGCT
>CAISYK010000571.1 GCA_903889605.1 uncultured Bacteroidota bacterium | reverse complement strand
CTTCGTATGAAAGTTTGTGCTAAAAATCGCCAACTTCTTGTAGCTGCAACCCGTTACCACCAATTGTAAAACGAAATATGAAATACGACATCACAATTTACGAACCGACAAAAACAAATTCTCAATTCCGATTTACATTGGGAACAGAAGGTTCTAAACCACTTTTTGTAATCGGACTTAATCCAAGCATTGCTAACGACAAAGACCCAGACCCGACAATGAGAAAAGTTTTAGGTTTTGCGAGCAGACATGGATGCGACAGTTTTGTAATGTTCAATCTTTATCCACAGCGGACAACTGATCCAAACAAGCTTCACAAAATATTGGATGACAAATTGCACAATGAAAATATTTCTCACATCATGAATATTCTCAATAAATACAAAGACATTTCAATTTTAGCAGCATGGGGTGAGACAATTCGCGAAAGAGATTATTTCAAAAAATGTATTTCTGACATTTACAACAAGACCAAAAGCAAAAAAGTTGCTTGGCTGAAAATTGGTGAATTTACAAAAAGCGGACACCCACGACATCCTTCAAGAGCAGCATACAACGAACTGACTAAATTTGACATCGACAATTACTTGACGACGATAAACTGAAAACAACTGGTGGTAACAGCGCCTAAGCACAATGGCGAAGGAAATGATAATTGAAAATCAAAAACATCAGTCGCCACTGTGCCTAGGCGCAAAACGTTAGGGGCAAGTGTAAGGGCGACACAGCGGACAATTTGCTACATAAAGACAGAAAAAGAAAAAAACGACAAAATGAACAGCCAACGCACAAAACAGCACATTTGCAAATCGCACAAGCCGACACACGACCAAAATTTGCAAAAGAGCTGTTTTCTTGCCGACGCACAAGATTTAAGTAATTTAGTATAATGGTACAATTAAATTTATTTGGAGAAAAAAATAATGATTCTGAACTAATTAAAGTTCAAAATGGAGAGTATATTTTTCTTCCTTCTTTCTTCGATAGTTCAGTAGCAAACGATTATTTGCAAAAGCTTAGAAACAAAATTAAATGGGAACAAGAAGAGATGAAAATTTATTGAAAAATTGTAAAATTCCCTAGATTGACTGCTTGGTATGGAGACAATGATAAACCTTATTCTTTTTCTGGGATAACTCTCAATCCAAATAATTGGACAAGTGAATTAACCGAGATAAAAAAGAAGATTGAGACTATGTGTAATGTGAATTTTAATAGTGTTTTATTAAATCTATATCGTAATGGACAGGATTCAATTTCTTGGCACACAGATGCAGAAAAGGAATTGGGAATTAATCCAGTAATTGCGTCAGTAAATTTTGGTGCAACTCGTAAGTTTCAACTTAGGCATATAAAGACAAAGGAGAAAATTGAAATCGAGTTGACACATGGAAGTCTTTTAATCATGCAGAGTGAGTTACAGCATTATTGGCAACATCAGGTTCCAAAGACAAATAAAGCAATTGGCGAAAGAATAAACCTAACATTTAGAGTCATAAAATGAATTGGGAGAAAATAGAAATTATAAATCAGGATGGAGAAAAGGTTGATGCACAAGCCCCAATCATTATTTCAGCAAGTCGCTCAACAGATATCCCAGCCTTTTATGCCGATTGGTTTGTAGAGCGTTGGAAGAAAGGATACATCAGGTGGAAGAATCCTTTTAATAGAGTTCCCCTTTATGTATCATTTAACAAGACCAGAGTGGTTGTTTTTTGGACAAAGAATCCAAAGCCCATGATGAAGCATTTGCCTTTTTTGAAAGAGCACATTAAAAACTTCTATTTTCAATATACCCTAAACAATTACGATAATGAAGGTTATGAGGGGAATGTACCCCCGGTGGATAACCGTATAAAAACATTTATTGAATTATCTGATCAGATCGGGAAAAAGCATATTATCTGGCGTTTTGATCCCATGATATTAACAGATAAAATTGATGTAACTAATTTATTGAGCCGCGTTAAGAATATTGGAGACCAGCTTCAGAACTATACCAATAAGTTGGTTTTCAGTTTTGCTGATATCAGCATATACAATAAGGTGGCCAACAACCTAAAAAAAGAAAATATAGCCTATCAGGAATTTACCGAAGAAACCATGCATCTGTTTGCAAAAGGACTGCAAGAACTCAATAAAACTTGGAAGTTTAAGATTGGATCCTGCGCTGAAAAAATACCATTGGAGCAATATGGCATTGTTCACAACAAATGTGTGGACGACGATTTAATGATTGAGCTATTCAGTTATGATAAACCCTTAATGGATTTCCTTGGACACAAATCCACGCCCATACAAACAAGCATGTTTCCCGATGATCAGGCAACAACAGAACTCAAAAAAGATAAAACAAAGAAATTAAAAGACAAAGGACAACGCGAATTATGCGGTTGCATATTTAGCAAAGATATTGGGCAATACAATACCTGTCCGCATGAATGTGTCTATTGTTATGCTAATACTTCCAAGGAATCAGCCCGGAATAACTACAAGACCCACAAAGCAAACCCGAATTTCGATACCATTATAGGGATATAATATGCAGAAATACAATGAATTAATTAAGAACTTAAATAATCCTTCTTTTCAGCAAATACGAGGAATTGCAGTTAAAAGCATTTCCCATTTATCAAAAGAGCAACATAATGAGTTATATGCACGATTAAAAAGAGGAGAAGCATTACTATTCACGCATGAAGAGATGTGTCAGTATCTTTTATCATTTGGCAAGATGCACGAAGCTAAAATAAGAGATGCAGTTAAACATTTACCTCAAGAAATTTTACACGGCGAGTTTGAAATTGTTGACTGGGGCTGCGGTCAGGGAATAGGCACAATTTGTTTGCTTGACCATCTTAAAGCTTTGGGGTTTAATTTCAACGTAAAAAAAATTACATTAATAGAGCCATCAAAAAAAGCATTAGAACGGGCGAGAATGCATGTGAATTCATATTTACAAAATGATTCGATAATAAGTTTATTTCCTGATTATTTTGATAAAATTGAGAAGGAAAATATTAAATCAAATAAAGGATTACCAGTAATTCATATCTTTTCAAATATTCTTGATGTAAAAGAAATTGATTTGAAGGAATTGGCCACAAAGATTGGTAAAGCAGTAGTTGATGATAATTACATAATTTCAGTTGGTCCTTTAAATCCCAATAACAAAAGAATTGATGCTTTTTATAATTATTACAAT
>CAISYK010000570.1 GCA_903889605.1 uncultured Bacteroidota bacterium | reverse complement strand
TAGCCCCGGTTAAATGGGATTACAGCACAAAAAAAATTAGTGACTGCGAATTTGAATTAAATTTTACCGCTAAAATTGATGATAAATGGCATTTATACGGTCAGAAATCTTACGGTGATGAAGGTCCAATTCCTACTTCATTCCATTTCACTAAAAATTCAAAATATGAGATTATAGGTAAGACTTCAGAAAGTAAATTAATTAAGAAGTTTGAACCTGTTTGGAATTTTGAACTGCAGTTTTTTGAACATAAAGCTGTTTTTACACAAAAAATAAAAATTAAATACGACAAACCTTTTGAAATAAAAGGAAATCTTGAATATATGGTCTGCAATGACGTGCAGTGCCTGCCTCCCACAACAATAGATTTTAATTTTAAATTAGAAGGTTCAGCCAGTTGTATTACTGAAAAAAGTGAAACTAAAGTTCAGCCGTCGGTATGCGACTCAAATGCTGTTTTTCAAATAATAAATTTGCGTAATTCTAAAGCCAAAATAATTGCCAAATCTTTCGATACAGCTGTGACAGCTGAAGCTTCTGCAGAAAAAATTTCAACACAGCAAAATGTACCAAATGAAACTGCTAAAGTAAGAACCTGGTGGTCTATTTTTATAATCGGATTTTTAGGCGGATTAGCTGCGCTTCTGACTCCATGCGTATTCCCAATGATACCAATGACAGTAAGCTTTTTTACCAAAAGCAGCAAAACACGGGCAAAAGGAATTTCAAATGCATTAATTTACGGTATTTCAATAATTGTGATTTATGTTTTGCTGGGTTTGGGAGTTACCAAGGTCTTTGGGCCGGATGCTTTAAATGCACTTTCGACTAATGTGTGGTTCAACCTCGGTTTTTTTGCCCTTTTGGTAATTTTTGCTGTTTCCTTTTTAGGAGCATTTGAAATTACTCTGCCATCAAGATTTATAAACAAGATGGATACGCATAGTGATAGGGGCGGAATAATCGGGATTTTCTTCATGGCTTTTACACTTTCCTTAGTTTCATTTTCCTGCACTGGCCCTATCATAGGGACTTTATTAGTGGATGCAGCTGTAAACGGGGGGATTGCAGGTCCTTTTTGGGGGATGTTCGGTTTTTCAGCTGCATTAGCATTGCCGTTTGGTTTATTTGCAGCATTTCCCGGGTGGTTAAATACCTTGCCGAAATCAGGCGGATGGCTGAATTCTGTTAAAGTAGTATTGGGATTCTTAGAATTAGCTTTGGCTTTTAAATTTGCTTCAAACGCGGATTTAGTTGTACAAGCTGGTATTCTTACCCGCGAAATATTTATTGCGTTATGGATTGCTATTTTCGGTGTAATGGGAATTTACTTAATGGGCTGGATAAAATTACCGCACGACAGCGGGTTGCTGCATTTATCTATTCCCCGGTTATTTCTTGCGGTACTGACTTTTGCATTTACTATTTATTTAATACCAGGTTTATGGGGTGCGCCTTTAAAACTAATCAGCGGTTTTCCTCCTCCCGATTTTTACAGCGAATCGCCGCAGGGATTTGGAAATTCTAAAAACATTATTGAATTGAATCCTTCTGAAAATAATAAAGAACCATGTCACGCAAAAGAACACTGTCCAAACGAATTACCCTGTTTTCACGATTATAACGAGGCTTTAGCGTACGCCAAAAAAGTTGGAAAACCTTTGATGATTGACTTTACCGGTTGGGCATGTGTAAACTGCCGGAAAATGGAATCGCAGGTTTGGCCCGATCCGGAGGTGGATAAACGTCTGCGTAACGAAGTGGTTTTGGTATCACTTTATGTTGATGACAAAACTGATTTGCCGGAAAACCAGCAGACGGTGAAAAAACTAGGCAATCTTGATTTCAAAATTAAGAGCATAGGCAACAAATGGAGTTATATGCAGGCAAATCTATACAAAACCAATACCCAGCCGCAATACATTTTGATTGACAATAATGAACAGCAGCTGACTAAAGAAACAGCCCATTATGATTCGGATATAAATAAATACATAAATTGGTTGGATGAAGGGTTAAATGAATTTAAAAAACGTGCGGGGAAATAATAATTATTAACTTAAGTTTCGGGCGTTGTTTTTTCATGTTAAATAGTAATGTTATTAAGGCATTTAGTGTTTTTATTTGGGCGTTCCCCT
>CAISYK010000569.1 GCA_903889605.1 uncultured Bacteroidota bacterium | reverse complement strand
TTAATTTTAGATTTTTTATTAATATGGAATAAGAATAATCATGCCGAAATTATTACCACGTTTTTTTTAATTAAATATGAAATTATGGGCAAATAATTCAACAAAGTGTAGAATTGTTTACTGAATGTTTTATCCTAATTGGAAATTTGAAATGTCCGATTATTGGTTTCTAAGTTCTTCATTTTTATCAAACAGAGAATTATTTGCATGCATAAGACAAGTAAACCAGTCTGTTTCAAAAATGAATACGAAATAATTATTCTAAAATTTCATAAATAATCGTATCATTTATTTTTAACCCTCAACTTTGTTTTATAATGGCATAATACTTTCAGAGTTGTTATCGATCATGCATTGAAAGTGCTGATAGATAGGGCAAAATTTATATTTTATTATAAAACTTATGAAACGTACATCAACTGCTGTATGGCATGGTTCAGGTAAAGAGGGAAGCGGATATATTACCTCGCAGAGTCATGCCCTTCAAAAAGCAAATTACGCATGGAATACGCGTTTCGAAAATGAAAAGGGTACTAATCCGGAAGAATTAATTGCCGCTGCTCATGCTGGATGTTTTACCATGAAACTTAGTTTCATATTGGAAAAAACCGGATTTATAGCTGATGTAATCGAAACAACTGCTGAAGTTACTTTAGACAAAGATATTATCGGTCATTCGCATTTAATCGTAAAAGCAAAGATCCCAGGTATAAGCAAAAATATATTTCAAGAATGCGCAGAAAATGCAAAAGAAAATTGTCCGGTATCAAGAGCATTATTCCTTTCAATTAGTATGGAAGCTGCATTGACAGAAGATATCCTGGTTTAACAAAACAATTAATCAAATTTATACTTTATACGATATGAAAACTATAAAAAACACTCATACTAAAATCAAACAGGGGCAATCCTTCATTTATAATAATAATTTTGGGTCTCTTTTATATTTGCTTCAGTATTTTTGTGCAAATGCTTATAAATTTAAACGTGAGATAATATATTTTTCACTTATCGCAGTGTTTTTTGTTAGCTGCGGACCTTCTACGGTAATAACAGGTTCATGGAAAAACCCAGAACTGCCTTCCCAAAAATACAATCGGATTTTAGTTGCCGCATTAACCAGTAATACTATTGCAAAGGTTACTGTGGAAAATGAAATGGCTGCCGCACTTGGAAACAGTGTAAATGTATTAAAAAGTGTTTCCGAAATGCCTCCTAATATCCATAACGCAGATTCTGATAAAGATACGATCATGAATAGAGTGAAAAATAAAAATATAGATGCCATTCTTACTATTTCACTAATTAGTAAAGAAACTGAATCCAGATATGTTCCAGGAGCAAATCCCTATAATCCAATTGCAGGATATAATTATTATGATAGTTTTTGGTCGTACTATAATTACGGATATCCATATTATTATTCCCCTGGTTATTACATTCAGGAAAAAATCTATTTTATTGAAACAAATCTGTATGATGCCCTTACAGAAAAGCTTATCTGGTCTGCACAATCAAGGACTTATAACCCTGCTGGTTTGGAAAAGTTTTCAAAAGAATTTGCCGCCATAATTGTTGCCAAAATGAAAAAGGACGGCATATTGAAATAAGGGGCATAGGATCAGGAATATAATTCTCTATATGTGAAATAATTTCCTGTCCAATATTTATTTTGATAATAATTTAATAAACCATTTAGAAGGCATTATCGTCTCTTTTATTTGGTATTGGAGGGTATTTAGAAATTAAAATTGTGCAATTTATATAACTTAATCATGACAAAACAAATATTTATTCTACTCGTAATAATAGTAAGTTTTGGAAGATCTTCGGCGCAGGTTCCTAAAATTATTGTAAGTGACAAAACCGGATGGCACAAAATTGCAGAAAAAACAGTCACATTTGCTATCGATCGTGATGAAATTATTGTTTTAGGCTCAGATCGTTTTGCAGGGCTTAAATTAAAGGTTATTGACATAGGTATTGAACTTATCGGTATGGAAATATATTTTGAAGCAGGCGACAAACAGATTGTAACAATTAATAAACCGATTAAACCAACAGAAGAAAGCGATATAATTAAAGTAAACGGCGGAGAACGCGAATTGAAGAAAATTGTATTTATGTACAAAACGCTCCCCAACAGTAAAGACAAAAAAGCCAAAATAGAAATATGGGGGTTAAAAACAAATACCGACAAATATGATTAATATGCATTTTATTTCCTAAAGAATATGCAGCCTCAAACATTGCTTATTTTGTCTCCATCCTATGCTTAGCAATGATTTTGATTTAAATTTAATAAATAGTTCAGTTTTCCAGCGAAGAAATATTATCAAACATTCTTAAATATTTTTTTTAAACACACCTGTTTTCAAATCTGAATATAGCTCTTACTTTCAATATTTTTTTAAGGTGGAAATAATTTTCAATTGGTATGATTTTTTAATCCGCAATAATATATTAACCAAAATAAAATATAAAAACATGAAAATTTATCTAGCACCCCTAATGGCAGCAGTAATATTTTTCTCTGCCTGCAGCAGAGAAAAAGAAAAAGAAGCAGAAGCAGAAAAGAACAAATTGTCCTACAAGCTTGATTCGATTAATATGATTGCAAATTCAAGAGATTCTACCATAAATGATCTTTTATCTTCTTTTAATGAAATAAAAGAAAATCTTGATTCTGTTGCCTTACGGCAAAACATCATTTCGACAGAAGTTGAAATACGAAAAGGTGAAGTTAAAGGCAGTTCAAAAAGCCATATAAATTCTCAAATTTCTGCCATTAATGAATTAATGGATAAAAACAGAAAAAAAATTGCAAACCTTAATTTCAAGATGAAAAAATATACTCTAAATATCGATCAATTGGAGAAAATGGCCGTTAATTTGAACGAGGAGATTGCGCAAAAAAACACAGATCTTCAGACTCTAAATGGGAAATTAAATTCGGCAAATAACCAATTAGCATTATTGCAGACTTCAGTGGATACACTTTCCAGTTCAAGCCTTGCTAAATCAAGAATTATTGAAGATCAGACGGCTTCAATGCATACAGCCTTTTATTTGGTTGGAAAGTCAAAAGATATGGAAAAAATGAAAATCATTGATAAGGAGGGCGGAATACTTGGTATGGGCAAAACATCAAAATTAAATTCTGACCTCGACAATAAAAATTTTACACGTATTGATTATACTCAAGTACTTAGTATTCCAATTAATAGTAAGAAAGCGAAAGTTGTTACTGCACACCCTTCAGATTCGTACCGTATTGAAAAAGAAAATGGTGAATTTACTAATCTGCGTATTCTTCTGCCTGAAAAATTTTGGAGCTCAACAAAATATTTGGTGGTGCTTAAAGGCTGATTGTTAATTTAAATATTGAGTCAGCATTATTTTTGCTCTACGATTAATCTTTAAACTTAGCGGTATGTTAGGATGAAAAGTGCATCTAGTGCTCTAACTTTGTTTTAGAATTGAAATAAAAAAACCGATGATTTAATTTCATCGGTTTTTTTTAATTATTAGTTAGGTAAAAAATTAAGCCGCCATACTGTTTATAGTACCTAACAATCTGAGTTAAAAAAAACAATTTATAAAGATGCTTTATACATCGAAAGAGTTGATTAAGGCAGGGGTTAATTTTTAAACTCAGATTCAAATAAATGGGAATGGATTAACGCCAATTGCATTTGCAGTAATAGCAGCAATGAGTATGGTTCCAATGGTTACCTTATTTTAGTGTTCATGTTTTGTTAAAATAAAATCCATTTGCCTTTTAGTTTAGCTACCTGAATAGGAGTTGAAACTGATCCAGCCCCTTTCATGGATCTAACAATCTTATATTGTTTTCCATCAGAATTTAAAACTTCGATTACTTTCCCTGAAATCAGGCGAAATTTTAATGTGCCTTCGGATAATGGCGCAATTTTAAATTCAGGGAGCCTAGCGGCTTCTATATGGTCTTTCATGGAATTTATTACGCGCTCTACTGTTTTTTTATTTTCTTCTTTAGTGCCCCTTTCTTCAGTTAATGAGCAGCTTATTTCGTATTCAGAGATAGATTTTATAAAAGGAAAGTCACCGTTTGTATATGCAGTATGAATTGCCTTTATGAAAACATTAATATCTTCCTTTGTTGTGGCATTCAATGAAAGTGAATCTAATGCTTCTAAACATGATGGAAACAATCTATTGCCTGCCATTTTAATAATTTCACCTTTATCGTTGATCTCCTTCGCTGAAAATTTTACAACTTCTGCACCCCAAACCGGAAATTTTCCAAACGCATTTGGTTCTTTTGTTTCTGCCATAGTTGCAGCAAACCACTCGCCTTCTTTAAATCCTGCCAGCCTTATTTCAATTGCATCGGGAGCAAATTTATTATTTTGCTTACATACTTTATCCAATTGTACCTTAAAAGTTTGAAGCCCATTTACCAGATACCTTGGTCTCAGCTCAATTTGAACAGCTAAATTTGTTTCGTGATTAAATTCTCCCAGATAAAAATCGTTTAGATAGATTTGACCTGAACAATTCGTGGAACCAACTATTTGCCAAGAGGGATACTCTTTATATGAAATATTTTCCACCTTGTGAATTTTATCGGGTGTGTTTTTTAATGGGTTTATAGATACAAATCCTGTGATATATGCAAAAACAGGTACAACAACAATATTCAGAATGGTTTTAGTATTGTTCATATATTTTTGGTAATATTATGCATAAATATTGTTATATTAAATTATTGGAAGTATGCTGTCAAAGTATTTGCCAATAATTTTATACGTTAAAAATATATTCAACTCTCTCGCTGTATTACATAAAAAAAAGATTGTAAATGTTTTGTATATTATAGTATATCTAAATCAACAATTTTAGGATATTTACTAAACCTCTTCAATCACAAATCCGACTTTTTTTAAGTCATTCCAAAAATCAGGATACGATTTTTTTACTATTTCCGCATCCTCAATAGTAATCGAGTCAAGCTTCATTGCTAAAGCGGTAAATGCCATTGCCATTCGATGGTCATCATAAGTGGAAATTGACAAAGGATTAAGGATTTGAGATTGAGGATATATTTCAATTGAATTATCATTCAAAATTTCTACTTCAGCCCCTAATTTTTTTAACTCATTTTTTAACGCCGCAATTCGATCAGTTTCTTTAATTCGTAAAGTATTCAATCCATTGAACAGGGCAGGGATATTTAAGGCACTTACTACCACTGCAACTGTTTGAGCCAAGTCTGGACAATCAGAAAAATCAAACCCAAAATGTTCTTTTTCGCTATTTATTTTTGTCAGTTTAATTCCATTTTCTATGAATTCTGTTTTCACTCCGAAAAAAGTAAAAATGTCAGCGACCATTGAATCCCCCTGTAAACTTGGGTTCTTTAGGCCTTTTATTGTAAAATCAACTTCCGCTGATAGGGCTGCCATAGCATACCAGTATGATGCAGAACTCCAATCTGCCTCAACCTGAAATTCATAAAGAGGCTCACTTTTTTTGTGATATTTTTGTTTGCTTACCGAAATATAATTATCATGCCATTGTCCATAAACACGGAACTCTTCCATCATTTTCAACGTCATATTTATATACGGAAGCGATGTTACTTCCCCTTTAAATTTAATCACTAAACCGTTTTGTAATTCCGGTGAAATAAGCAGCAATGCGGATATAAACTGACTGCTGACATTTCCATCCATTTCAACCTCTGTACCTAATAATGTTTTACCTGAAATTTTTAAAGGCGGAAAACCTTCCTCTTCCATGTATTCAATATCCGCACCTAAGTCACGCAGAGCATTTACCAAAATTCCGATGGGGCGCTTTTTCATTCTTTCCGAACCTGTAAGAATACGCGTTCCCGGCTGTGCAGCAAAGTAAGCTGTCAAAAAACGCATTCCTGTACCGGATGCGCCAACATTGTAAATTGTTCCTGAGTCTGAAGCTTGTGCGGAACTTAGGATATACTTCAAAACTACGGTATCTTCCGCAGCGGCAAGGTTTTTTATATTAAATTTTTCACGGCAAAGCGCCTGAATAATTAAAGCTCGGTTACTTTCGCTCTTTGAAGCAGTAAGTTCGACAATTCCATGTAATTTTTTTGTTGGATGAGAAATTTTGTACTTCATTGGGATTTCAGATTTTAAAATTGTCATGCATAAAACTCTTGAAATGGCTTAAAACTCAGTATATACAGCCGACCGCAAATCAAATTTCCTGTTTGCCAAAAGTCAAAATTACAAAAACTTAAATTAATGTTCAAAATAATCATTAACAATCATCCTAAATATATATTTATTTCAATTAGATGTTCCTGATTGTTAATTTGAGCAGAATAGTTGTTTTGTTGAGCCTAATTGTTTCAAATTTTATTAACTCATTTATTATTTTTACTCATATCGAAGTATAGAACAAAAGAGGAGCTTAAAGCATAATTTTCCGAAAATAAAAAAATCAATAATAATACACCAAATAAAATTTTACCTTCGTACACTTTATACAAAAAAAATAATTCGAAAATTGTTATTTTATAAATTTGGTGATTAAAAAAAGCATTCCCGGTTAATTTTTTAATTTAAACATTAGTAAATTATGGACAATAAAATTACACAGCTTTTTAATATTAAGTTCCCTATAATACAAGGAGGGATGATTTGGTGCAGCGGCTGGAAATTAGCTTCCGCAGTCAGCAATGCAGGAGGATTGGGCTTAATTGGAAGCGGCAGTATGTATCCTGAAGTATTGCTGGAACATATTCAAAAATGTAAAAAAGCAACCAATAAACCATTTGGGGTTAATCTGCCAATGCTTTACCCAGATATAGATAAACATATAAATACTATTATTTCTGAAGGTGTAAAAGTTGTTTTTATTTCAGCTGGAAATCCAAAAATATGGACTCAGAAATTAAAGGATAATGGAATTACTGTAGTGCATGTTGTTTCCAATGCAAAGTTTGCCAAGAAAGCTGAAGATGCGGGTGTTGATGCTGTAGTCGCCGAAGGTTTTGAAGCTGGCGGGCATAACGGCAGGGAAGAAACTACTACACTTTGTTTGATACCATTGGTGAAACAAGCAGTTGGAATTCCAGTGATTGCTGCTGGCGGAATAGGTACAGGGCGGGCAATGCTTGCTGCCATGGCATTGGGCGCTGATGGCGTTCAGATAGGCAGCCGTTTTGCTGCTTCGGATGAATCATCTGCAAATATTAATTTTAAAAATCAGATTATATCATCAGTTGAAGGTGATACAAAACTGATGTTAAAACAACTTACCCCGGTTCGTTTATTGAAAAATAAATTTTTTGATGCAGTTCAGGCAGCTGAAAATAATTGCGCTTCAACTGAAGAGCTCACAAAATTGCTAGGTCGCGGTCGAGCAAAAAATGGAATGTTTGAAGGAGACCTGGATGAAGGTGAACTGGAAATTGGTCAAGTTGCAGCTTTGATTCGTAAAATAATTCCTGCAAAGGAAATTATTGATGAAATAGTTGCTGAATATAGGCAGGCCAGAATGGAGCTGATTAAATTTGAGATGTGAGTTTTGAGATGTGAGTATTTTTATTTCTCATATCTAATTTCTCAATTCTTATTACCAAAAACTCATATCTCAATACAGAAAAAATGATAAAATTTGATAAATTTGAATTAGCAAATGGTTTAAAAGTAATTGTTCATCAGGACAAGTCAACGCCTTTGGCTTGTATAAACATTTTGTACAATGTAGGTTCTCGTGATGAAAACCCTGAACAGACGGGTTTTGCGCATCTTTTTGAGCATCTTATGTTCGGCGGTTCCATAAATATTCCTAATTACGATGAACCTCTTCAGCTTGTTGGCGGTGAAAACAATGCGTTTACAACAAACGACCTAACCAATTACCACCTAACCCTTCCTTCCGAAAATTTAGAAACAGGTTTTTGGTTAGAATCTGATAGAATGATGAGTTTGGCCTTTTCCGAAAAGAGTTTGGAAGTGCAGCGTAATGTGGTAATTGAAGAATTCAAACAGCGTTATCTAAATCAGCCTTATGGCGATGTTTGGCTTCTGTTAAGGCCAATGGCTTATAAAGTTCATCCATATTCCTGGGATACTATAGGGAAAGAAATTTCACATATCGAAAATGTACGTATAGACGATGTGAAAGCATTTTTCAAAAAATTTTATTGCCCTAATAACGCTGTAATGGTAGTTGCTGGCAATGTAGAACTTGATGCAGTAAAACAATTATCAGAAAAATGGTTCGCTCCGATATCTAAAGGTCCGGATAATAAACGCAGCCTGCCCCAGGAGCCTGAACAAACTCAGGCGCGAAGCTTAACGGTCGAACGCGATGTGCCAGCTGATGCCATTTATAAAGCTTATCACATGTGCTCAAGATTTGACAAAGAATATTATACTGTAGATTTAATCTCAGATATTTTGTCGCAAGGCAATTCATCGCGTTTACACAATACATTAATTAAAGATAAAAAGTTATTTAGCGATATTCACGCCTATGTGCTGAGTGATTTTGACAAAGGTTTATTTGTCGTTTCCGGTAAGCTTACCGAAGGTATTACCATGGAGCAAGCCGATAACGCGGTTAATGAAGAATTGCAAAAAATAAAATCAGAGTTAGTTTCTATCGACGAGTTAACTAAAGTCAAAAATAAAATGGAAGCTTCACATGTTTTCGGTGAAGTGGAAATATTGAATAAGGCCACAAACCTTGCTGTATCTGAGTTATTAGGAGGTGCCGACATGATAAATAATGAGGTAAACAAATATCTTTCTGTAACAGCCGGGCAAATTAAAGAACAAGCAAACATCATTTTCAGAGATGAAAATTGTTCTACATTATACTATAAGTCAAAAAAATAATTTATTTTTATTCCCGTTTTTGAACTCAAAATAGTGATTTATTATATTGAAATATGTTCGTAAGCTTCAATATAAAACAGGCGATGACTTACAAACTCTTACTGCTTTTGCGTTCTATTTAAAATCTATTGATTCAGGTAAATTTTATTTAACCAGTATTAAACCTTTAATGTATCGAAAAAATGCTTCTAATTAAAAAAACATCTATTGTAAAAGGTTCTATATTTATTGCAGCATCATTGTTGTTTTTAGCCGCATGTAATAATGAAAAACCTAAAGAAGAAGCTCAAACAGAGGTAACTGTTGAAGACTCCTTAGTATCTGATGATACTCAAAAAGTAACCTACTCCCTGCCTTCACCTTTGCAGATTGCTTCCATATTCAAAAAGTCCGGCATGAATTACAAGGATGGTGTAACCAGCCAAAAGAAAGATCCTTCAAAATATGTTTCTAATTTAAGCAAAGCTATAAATCTAGGTGTTTACAGTGCTGATTTATCTTATGCCATATTGAATAAACAAAATCAGGAAGCTTTGACGTATATGAAACTATCCCGCCAGGTGGCTTATAATTTAGGAATAGGAGCAATATACGATGAAGATAATTTATCAAAGCGTTTTGAGAAAAATATTGGAAACGAAGACTCTATGGCATGCCTCATTTCTGACTTACAGCTGGTGACTGATATGTATTTAGATGAAAACCATCAACAGCAGATTACTCCGATTGCATTTGCCGGAGATTGGATCGAAAGCTTATACATTGCATCTAAAGTAATTGAAAAAAATGATAAGCAAGTGTTAAACAAAGCGCTGGCCCAGCAGATGACAATTTTGGAAAGTATTATTAATGCCCTTAAAAGTGAAGAAAAAAAAGATCCTGCCATAACAGGGTTAATTGCTGATTTAAAAAGTATTAAAGATATTTATGATGCCCTCCCATCTGTTAAAAATAATAATAAGGGTGATGAACAAAATGAAAAAAAAATAATATTGACTAACGAAGATGTTGATTTACTTTCTGTGAAAATTCAAGAATTACGTGCTAAATTTATTAATGGGTAGCATATAAGATAAAAATAAGTCAAATTAATATTTTTAAAATAGGGTTGTTTTCTAAAAAAAAAGTATGAAAAAAATCGCTTTATTACGTGCAGTTATTATTTGTTCAATATTGTGTAATAATTATTATGTTTCTGCTCAATGCACAGCAAGATCTATAATAAAAGACTGCCGAAGTAATATTAAACCACCTTACAAATACAGCGGATGCTGGATGAGTGAATTTGTGTTTGATACAAAAAGTAAAATAGTTGAAGGCCATTTTACCGCTTTTGAAGGAGAAAAATATCAGATAATATTCTGCTCTTCTCCTTTTGAAGAGTCAGTAATAATAAATGTTTACGATAACAGTATCAGGAATAAAAAAGGACGCACCAAATTATTTGATGGCACAAGAAGCATGAACAAAGGCTTTTGGCAATTTGAACCGCCTGTATCCGGCGATTATTTTATTGAGTATCGAATTCCGCCCAGCAAAACAGGCAAGTCAAAAACAGGCTGCGTAATGTTCCTCTTCGGAACTATAATAGAAACCACTGATGCCAAAGCTGTTAAAAAATAATATTTATGAGACCGCTGCTTATTCCGAGCTGTGTCGAGCAAAGGGCTTATGTAATGGTTAGACTAAAATATATTAAGTAATCGGCAAAACTCTTTTTCTCTCTAGTTCTCTGTGTCTTCTCTGTGCTGCTCTGTGAAATTTTATTGTTAATCAGAGATTCACACAGAATTTTTCAAGAAGATAAAATGCAGTCAAAGCAATTCTTCGCGCCTTTGCGGTAAAAAAACATATTCAAATAAGTAAATTTACCGCTCCTGACGGATTCGTTTCAAAACTATATTTATTCATCTGATATTATTGTATTTCCACAATAATTAGATTTACTATCTTTGTACACTTAAAAAAATCATTACCAGCCTGTTCTTCGCAGCAGAACGCCTTTTGTATGGGTGTTTGGTTAAAAAACAAATTATGATAAATATTACTTTACCAGACGGTTCCGTTCGTCAATACGAAAAAGGGGCTACACCGCTTCAAATTGCTCTTTCCATTTCCGAAGGATTAGCGCGTAATGTTTTAGCAGCAAAAGTCAATTTGTCAACTTCGCCTGATCCAGGCTTTGAAGTTTGGGATGCTTCACGGCCTATCAATGCAGATGCAAAAGTAGTACTGCTCACAATAAATGATACTGAAGGAAAATCAACGCTTTGGCATTCCTCTGCACACCTTATGGCAGAGGCCATTGAAGCACTTTACCCCGGCACAAAGTTTGGTATTGGGCCTCCTATTGACAATGGCTTTTATTATGATATTGATTTAGACGGAAAAACCATTACACAGGAAGACTTCAAAAAAATTGAAGATAAAATAATAGAACTCGCCCGCCTTGGCAATGATTTTATTCGTAAAGAAGTATCCAAAGCAGATGCTGTTGCATATTTTAAAGAAAAAGGCGACGTATATAAATTAGATTTGCTGGAAGGCTTGCAGGACGGCACCATTACATTTTATGAGATAGGTAATTTTACCGATTTATGCCGTGGTCCCCATATTCCAAATACGGGCATTATTAAAGCGGTTAAGCTTATGAATGTTGCCGGAGCTTATTGGCGAGGTGATGAAAAAAATAAAATGCTTACTCGTGTTTATGCTATCACTTTCACAAAACAAAAAGACTTAGCTGATTATTTAGTTTTGCTTGAAGAGGCTAAAAAGCGCGATCATCGTAAGTTAGGTAAAGAGCTTGAACTGTTTGCTTTTTCTGAAAAGGTAGGCATGGGTTTACCTTTATGGCTGCCGAAAGGTGCTGCATTGCGCGAACGTTTGATTCAGTTTTTACAAAAAGCGCAGATAAAAGATGGTTATTTACCTGTTGCAACACCTCACATTGGTAATAAAAATCTTTACATTACATCTGGGCATTATGAAAAATACGGAGCCGATTCATTTCAGCCGATTAAAACTCCTCACGAAGGCGAAGAGTTTTTCTTAAAGCCTATGAACTGCCCGCATCACTGCGAAATTTACAAAGTATCACCAAAATCATATAAAGATTTACCTATTCGTTTTGCTGAATTCGGAACCGTTTATCGTTATGAGCAGGCTGGTGAACTTCACGGTTTAACTCGTGTCCGCGGATTTACACAAGATGATGCACATCTATTCTGCCGTCCCGACCAGGTTAAAGAAGAATTTTGTAAAGTAATTGATCTGGTGCTGTATGTATTTAAAGCATTGGATTTCCATGATTTTACAGCACAAATTTCACTGCGCGATCCTGCCGATAAAACTAAATATATTGGTTCTGATGAAAATTGGCATTTAGCCGAGCAGGCAATTATTGAATCTGCTGCCGAAAAAGGTTTAAGAACTGTTGTTGAATTAGGTGAAGCAGCTTTCTATGGCCCTAAATTAGATTTTATGGTTAAGGATGCCATCGGCAGAAAATGGCAGCTTGGAACCATCCAGGTGGATTATAACCTGCCGGAACGATTCGAATTGGAATATACAGGCAGTGATAATCAAAAACACAGGCCTGTGATGATTCACCGTGCACCTTTTGGTTCGCTAGAGAGATTTATTGCTGTTTTAATTGAACATTGTGCGGGAAAATTCCCATTATGGCTCAGCCCTGAACAATTTGCCATATTGCCGATAAGCGAAAAATATAATAATTACGCAAAAAAAGTGTTAGAATTGCTTAAAAATTACGATATTCGCGGGCTCGTAGACGAAAGGAACGAGAAAATTGGTAAAAAAATTCGTGATACGGAACTCCAGAAAGTGCCGTATATGCTGATTGTTGGAGAAAAAGAGGAGGCCGAAAATATGGTTTCTGTGCGTAAGCAAGGCGAAGGCGATTTAGGCAGTTTTTCAATTGAAGGGTTTGCGAAAATTATCAATAGTGAAATTAGTTTGGCATTTTAATAATTGAAAAATTGCATTACAGCATTTTACGTTATAAAATATTTTAATTGATTAGTAATAAAATAAAGTATTAACAAAATTTTAAGGAGGAACAGGATATAGCAGCTCCATTTAACCCAAATGCCGGTAAATTTAATAAACCGGCGCCAGCAGGTAATAAATTCGTAAAACCTACTGGAACCACTACTACACCTCGGCCTGACAGCCGTTTTGGAAGAGGCGGACCTAAAAGAAAAGAAGATTTACATGCCATTAACGAACGCATCAGGGCGCGTGAAGTACGTGTTGTAGGTGAAGGTTTTGAACCCGGAGTTTATCCCATTGAAAAAGCATTGGAAATTGCTAAAGAAATGGGATTGGACCTGGTAGAGATTTCACCGAATGCCGAACCTCCTGTCTGCAGAGTAGTTGACTATAAAAAGTTTTTATACGATCAAAAGAAAAAACAAAAAGAACTTAAAGCGAAAGCTGCAAAAACTGTAATTAAAGAAATTCGTTTCGGCCCGCAAACCGATGATCATGACTTTACATTTAAAAAAAATCATGCGATAAAATTCCTGCAGGAAGGCTCTAAAGTTAAAGCTTTTGTGTTTTTTAAAGGAAGATCAATTTTATTTAAAGAACAAGGTGAAATTTTGTTACTGCGCTTTGTTAATGAACTTGAAGAGTACGGTAAACCAGAACAGCTGCCTTTACTTGAAGGCAAAAAAATGATAATGGTGATTGCACCAAAAAAGAAATAAATAAATAGTTTTTAATTCTATAATTCAACAAATCAAAAATTAAGTAAAGATGCCTAAAATGAAAACGCATTCCGGTGCAAAGAAGAGATTCACTCTTACCGGAACAGGGAAAGTTAAAAGAAAACATGCTTTCAAAAGTCATATTCTGACTAAAAAATCTACTAAAGGTAAACGCGCTTTAACGCATGTAGGATTGGTTGATGAAACTGATTTGCCGCGTGTAAAAGCTATGCTTACAATTGGTAAGTAAACCATTGCCGGTTGACGATTGCTTTTGCGGAATGTTTAAATCCAAAATCGATAATCCAAAATCCAAAATTAAATAATTACAGTTCAATTAATAATAACCAGGTAATCAGTATTAAGATTCTTTTAACTGTAAGAACGCTGAAACCAAAAAACTTAAAAAAATGCCTAGATCGGTTAACTCGGTGGCTTCAAGAGCCAGAAGAAAAAAAATCCTTAAACAAACTAAAGGTTATTGGGGTGCAAGAAAAAACGTAATTACTATTGCTAAAAACGTTCTTGAAAAAGGTTTAACTTACGCATACCGCGATAGAAAACAAAAGAAACGTAATTTTCGTGCTCTCTGGATTCAGCGTATCAATGCAGGCGTTCGTCCTTATGGATTATCATACTCGCAGTTTATGGGTAAGGTACATGCTAATAAAATCGACTTAAACCGTAAGGTATTAGCTGATTTAGCGATGAACAATCCGGATGCTTTTAAAGCTGTAGTGGAGTCAGTAAAATAGAATTATTTTTTTATTAAAAAGGGATTCAGTGTTAAACTGAATCCCTTTTTTTGTTTTATAGCTGATGTTACGCACTGCCAGCCATGGTGAGGCGAAATATCTTTAGAAAATAACCGGCCCCATACCGCACACACAAGAGGAGCGTATTATTCGTTGTAACCTGAGTTCGATTAATAATAC
>CAISYK010000568.1 GCA_903889605.1 uncultured Bacteroidota bacterium | reverse complement strand
TACTGCATCTGCTTTGATACTGAAAAGCATTTGATTAATCACATTAAATACTTTTGAGAAATACGGCTGATTGCTTACGCCCGCTTCTGATGTGCCTTTGCGTACCTGTGTTTCTTTTCCTTCCGCAACCGCTATCTTGTCCAGTTCTTCTACTTCTTCATCCACAAAGTTTTTTTGAAAACCAATTACATCTCGAAGTATAGAAGTAATATTATCGGCAATGGCTTTGTGTTCCTGTTCTTTAGCATCGAGTGTAATGTAATTTACTTCCACACCTTCAAAGGAACGCTCACGCCTTAACATTTGTCCTTCCTCAACAAGCTGTGATGCTAATACTTCCTGCAATGCAACACCGCCTTTGGTAATCGCTTCCACCAACTCTTCTTTGCTCATGTTCGCATCGCTGATAGATGTTTTCATTGCATACACCGGCATATTATCCGGTCGCTTGGCGAATGTTGCAGATAAAAAAACAACTCCTTTTGTTTTCGCTAACACCGCCTGCATATATTCACCTGTATTGCTCGAACCGCTTGAATTATGACTTTCATCCATAATGAGAATGTTATCGCTTGCAATGGCAGATATAAAACTTGGCTTTTCCGGTTTCTTTTCGGGAGAATTGAATTGAGAATAAGTAGCTAAAACAAAATCAAATTTCTTTGGTACTTTTTTATCTTTAAAAATTCCGTTTTGTTCTGTTGGCGGTAATGCCTGATAAATAATAGTTCCCTGTTCATCTTTAATATCGGTTTTACTTTCTTTGCCATTCACAATAAATGGTACTAAATGACTTGAGCCGATTGCGGTTAAATCACGGTACAGGTCAGAAAATAAATTTGCTTTCTCTGTAATAAAAATCGGTTGGTGTCCCTGATTAACTGCGTAACGTATCATTGCGGCTGCGATGCGCCCTTTGCCAATTCCTGTCTGGTCGCCAATAATCATTCCCTGCTTGCGTACTTCAATGTTATAGATAGCCATTGCAACTGCATCTGTTTGTTCGGCAGATAAAGACTTACACAACTCTATACTTGTACGGTATTTTAACCGCTGTCTTACAAACGCATCTATATCACCGCCTACGGCTTCTTTAATGCGTTTTACTGCGCTGTGCGTTTCGTAATCCATTGAATCCGGCACAACTGTATCTAATACAACACAGCTTTCCGATGCAGGCATATACGGTGCGCCCAATCCGTCCCCTTGCATTAACTCAAGTTCCAATTCTAAAGCTCTTGCCTCTAATTCATACTCATTTATATTTTTATTTCTCATGGCTATATCTGATAAAATATTTTCATTTACTCGTTCGTATAATTCTTCAAATGATTTTACTATTGCATCAATTTCATTATTAAATACTGGTGCAGCTCCCTGTACTTTTATTTTTCTGCCATCAATTAAAATCAGGCGCACATTAAATGCTGTGCCCTGCCGTGAGTATAATTTATGTCCGTCAATATTGATTACATCCACCACGTTGTAATGGCTGTACAGGTAGTTAAAGAAGATGCGGTTTTTGCCCGCCTGTATTCTGCCTTTCTCATCCCATTGTGTATGGCCGCCAATAATGATTGCAGCTTTGCCATTGTTTGCCATTGTGTCCAATGCACGAAGAGCCATAACGTGGTCGAGCGTTTTGAACTGAAAATTATCGTAGGGTATTGGTCTGTCTAAATTGCCGAAGGGCGGGTTAGTGATAATTGCATTAAAAGTTTTATGAAATTTAAAACTGATGCTTTTATTAAATGCTTCGGTAGCATCCACTTTGTAAACCGCTTTATATCCCTGTGATTGCAGATTGATAT
>CAISYK010000567.1 GCA_903889605.1 uncultured Bacteroidota bacterium | reverse complement strand
TTGGAAACTACAATGACTACGATGATCAATATCGAGTCGAAGGATGCTGGAAATATAGCTGTTCCTGCAAAACTGCTTCTGGAAACTTTAAAAACGTTTGCTGACCAGCCTTTAACGTTCAGTATCGATACAAAAAAATTCGGAATCGAAATTATTTCGGATTACGGTAAATATAAATTGACTGGCCATAATGGTGATGAATTCCCCAAATTACCAAGCATTGAATCAGCTTCATCGCTCGATATGGATGCAGGTGTATTGGCTTCTGCAATTAACAAAACAATATTTGCAGCCGGCAACGATGAACTAAGACCTGTTATGTCAGGTGTATTCTGCCAATTATCAACTGATGATATAACATTTGTATCTACAGATGCTCATAAACTAGTCCGTTACCGCAGGACTGATGCAAAGGCACAAACGGCTTCATCTTTCATTATTCCTAAAAAACCATTAAACCTTTTAAAGAACACATTGTCAAGCATTGTTGGAAATGTGAAAATAGAATACAATAAAACAAATGCTTTTTTCTCGTTTGAAAACACCAATTTGATCTGCCGTTTAATTGATGGTAAATACCCTAATTACGAAGCTGTAATTCCAAAAGAAAATCCCAATAAATTAACTGTTGATCGTGTTTCATTTTTAAATTCAATCAGACGTGTTTCTATTTTTTCAAACAAAACAACACACCAGGTACGTTTAAAAATTGCTGGAAGTGAATTAAGCATTTCTGCCGAAGACCTTGATTTTGCTAATGAAGCCAGCGAACGCTTAACATGCCAATATGCGGGAGAAGATATGGAAATCGGATTTAATTCTAAATTTTTGGCAGAAATGTTAAACAATTTAAACTGCGAAAATGTGAACCTCGAAATGAGCGCTCCAAATCGTGCAGGAATTTTATTCCCAACAGAAAAAGAAAATCCTGCCGAAGATATTTTAATGCTGGTAATGCCGGTTATGCTTAACAGCTAATAAAAAAAGCAATGACTAAAATAAAAATCATTTTAATAGGCTTGCTGATTCCAGCAAGCCTTTTTCTTTCTGCACAAACAACCACAGTTGATAGTATCCTGTCAGGCGGGATTTACCGTACTTTCCGATTGTATAAACCTGCAGCATACAATGGAAGTACTGCATGGCCGTTAGTGATTGATCTGCATGGCTACACTTCAAATGCGGCAAACGAACAACTGTATTCCAACTTTATGCCTATAGCAGATACCGCCCATTTTTTAGTCGTTTATCCTCAAGGGACTAATTTAAACGGACAAACATATTGGAATGCAGGCATATCAAATACAGGCGTGAATGATATTCAGTTTATTACAGATTTGTTAGCTGATTTACACAGCAATTATTCTATTGATGCAAACAGCATATATTCATGCGGCATGAGTAACGGCGGTTTTATGAGCCATACCTTAGCATGTGCCTTGAATAATAAAATTGCAGCAATTGCTTCAGTAACCGGCAGTATGTTTTATTCACAGCGCCTTACCTGTACTCCTAACAGGCCTGTTCCTGTTATGCAGATAAGCGGTACTGCAGATGCTGTAGTGCCGTATATAGGCAATACAACTATGCTTCCAATTGATACTTTAGTAAAATACTGGGTACTGAATGACAATTGTAATCCTACTCCTCAATTTAATGCCGTTCCTAATACTAATACAGGTGACGGCTGTACTGCCGAACATTATGTTTACAACGGAGGCACAGCAGGTGCTTCCTGCGAGTTATATAAAATCATTGGCGGAGGTCATACATGGCCGGGTGCGCCTTATATCGTAGGGGTAACAAATTTAGATTTCAATGCTTCTTTACAGGTATGGCTGTTTTTCAGAAAATATAAACTGAATCAATTTGTTGGAATAAATGAAATGAAGAATGATTATAATATCAATCTCTATCCTAATCCCTGCACAAGCCTTGTAAATATAGAAGGCGGACAAGTTGAAAATATTATAATAAAAGACTTAAACGGCAGGGTTGTAATTGAAACAAACAAAAAACAAATTGATGTTTCATCTCTTGCTAAAGGAATTTATTCTGTTGTTTTCATTTCAGGAAATTATCGTTCTGTAAAAAAACTTGTGAAACTTTAAATTTAGGTTTTTTTAAGAATTGCTTCAGCAATTACTATGAGCTTGATGCATATAATTTAAGAAGGCAGGCTAATTCTGCTAAAGCTCCGGAAATACCACTGCCACTTTATATAAATTTAAATCACCTCCTTCTGTTAACTGAGCCACTTCCTATCAGCATGGATATTAACGGCAACTTTACTCAATATTTAATTTTATCCAAGTCATTTTGCTTTTAAATTGTCTTGAAACCCTTTGGTGCCAAATACTCATTCACCTGCATTCTCCTAATGAAACAAAAAGGCAATCTGCAAAATGACTAAAAATGACATTGCGTAAATTCATTGTGGGATTTTTAATTTTTTTACCTTATTTTTGGTAATTCTTTTTCACAAACAACAAACATTCAATACATTACCAATGAAAAAAAGTTACTATTATTCAGTATTTATATCAGCAGTTTTTATCCTTGGGCTTATCATTTCAATTAATGCCGCAGAAGGAAACGGCGGATGGTCTGTCAAATACGAAAATCAAAAAGTTTTTATTGAAAATAAAGGTCAGTTTCCTGCTTACAACTCACAAGGGAAGATTCTATATGCTTATGATGACGGCTCAACCATGATATATTTTACTTCAACAGGAGTAACATACAGCTTTTTAAAGCGCTGGAAAAAAGATGGAAAAGAAAGTGAAGCAGAACGGGAACGCGAAAATTCGAAAAGCGGAAAGACTCATGCAGAAATGGAAGCAGAGGAAAACAAGATGGAATTCAAAACTGATGCGGTAAGTACTAATTGGGAAAATACTAATGCAGATGTTGAAATAGTTCCTGAAGAGTTGACAAGTTCCTATTATAGTTATAATGTAAAAGAAAAAGACGGCTCCGAAAAAAACATCAATTATATTAAAGCTTTCAAAAAAATAATTTACAAAAACATCTATCCAAATATTGATATAGAGTATGTTTTCCATCCAACCCAGGGAATAAAATATTCATTGATACTGCATCCAGGAGCGGATATTTCAAAAGTAAAACTGAAATACGACGGCGAGGTTAAACTGAAAAGAAACGGTGATTTATATATCTCTACTTTATTCGGGGATATGATTGATCATGCTCCTGTTACTTTTTATTCTGACGAAAAATCAAAAGTTATTTCTTCACATTTTGTTAAAACCGATAATACAATTTCATTTGATTTAGACGCTTACGATAATTCAAAAATAATAATTATTGATCCTTGGGTTCAGACACCAACTATTTCAAACTCCAACAGTGTATGGGAATGTGAAAGAGACGCTGCCGGAAATGTTTATATAATTGGAGGAGATTCACCTATGAAACTTTTGAAATACGGCCCTGCCGGCGGTGCGCCGTTATGGGTTTACAATACAACATGGGATACAGCGCTTTATTGGCTTGGAACATTTGCAGTGGATTTAGCCGGTAATTCATACGTAACCTCCGGAACGCAATCAAAAATTTCAAAAGTAAGTACTGCCGGCAGCAATCTTTGGACAAATAATAGTATTGGAGGAAGCTCGCAGGAATTGTGGAATATTACTTTCAATTGTGATCAGACAAGATTGATTATTGGCGGAACCGGAGAGATTATGCCATTGCGCGGAGAAATTTTTGATCTTAACGTGACAAATGGAAGTGTTGTAACTTCCAAAGTTGTAGGTTATGACAAAGCTTTGGTGATGGGTATGCTTGGACCTGACGAAGTACGTTCAATTTGTTCGGCTAAAAATGGAAAATATTATTTTCTCACCCTTGATTCAATTGGCCGTATTTCTCAAAATTTTACAGCTTGTTCTTCCAATTCTTCATTATATAAAACAAACAGCACATACGATTTTGGTTACAGCAACCCGTCTTACAGATATGCTAATTCAGGTTTCATGGCAGTAAAGGCAAATGAGTATTTCCTATATACTCAAAATGGCGCTTCGCTTGATAAGCGCTCATTGAGCAGCCTGGCTGTATTATCATCTGTATCAATCCCCGGCGGGCTGAATACGTCCGGTGGTTCTTTTAATCCAGGCAGGTCTTTGGGAAGCAGCGGTATAGATATTGATACTTGCGGCAATGTATATGTTGGTTCATCTACAGGCGTTTATAAATATGATGCTAATTTAAATCAAATAGGGTTTGCAGCCCTGCCATTCACAGTTTTCGATGTAACCGTGAGTACTGGGGGCAATGTTATTGCTGCTGGTTCCACAACTCAAACATCTGGAATCCGCACGGGTTACGTTCAATCCATTGCCTCATTCGCTGCATGCAAACCTCTGACTATAACTTGCTGCGATGCCACTATTTGTCCTGTACCTCCAATGTGCAGTACAGCATCTTCTGTCACTTTATCATGCGCTACACCTAGCGGAACATGGAGCGGCGCAGGTGTTAACCCTTCATCAGGAGTTTTCAACCCAACAACAGCTGGTGCCGGAACACATACAATAATTTATACTTTGGCCTGCGGCGCTGACTCTATCTCAATTACAGTGAATGCCTGTGCAACATTAACGGCCTGCCAGGAAACAAACGGCAGCATAACTGTTTCAGGCGGAACGGCCCCTTATACATGGCAAAGAGATTCAACATTTACCGACTGCAGCGGTTGTTTCGGCGGTCAGTGTATGCCGCCTATTTGCAGTGGTGTTCAGGCAACTATAACAACAATTTTCGCCACAGGAACCACAGCAACTCCTTCCGGGGCATATCCCTTTAGTGTAAATGATGCCAGTTCAAATAGTTTGATTATAACAAGTTTATCATCTTTGCCGAACTGTTCTAATACCTGCCCCGCTTTAACCGTTACGCCTTCAAACATTGTTCAAAACATTTGTTTGGGGCAGTCAACTGGAAGTTTTGATGCATCAACCAGCGGTGGAATATCTCCGTGGGATTATACTTTATTAAACAGCAGCAGCACAACGGTTGCAGCTTTTACGAACATTGCCGGAACACAAAGCTTCACCGGACTTCCTGCAGGCGTCTATACACTAAATGTATTGGATAACAATAACTGTCCGGGAACAACAACAATAACAATTACAGAACCTTCAACCGGGACAACCACTGCGTCAGCAGGGCCTGATCAGTCAATGTGCAGCAATACAGCCGTATTAGCAGGAAACACTCCTTCTATTGGAACGGGAATATGGACCTTAGTAAGCGGAACAGGAACAATCACAACCCCTTCTTCTGAAACATCGGGACTTACAGGATTAGGTATCGGTGCAAATGTTTTTCAGTGGACAATAAGCAATGCCCCCTGTCCTTCGTCTACTGATCAGGTAACAATAACTAATACAGGGGGAGGTTCGCCTGCCTCGGCTGGACCCGACCAATCAATCTGCAGCAGCTCGGCCGTTTTAGCGGGAAATACCCCTGGTTTAGGAACAGGTGTTTGGACTCTGGTAAGCGGAACAGGTACAATCACTACTCCTGCTTCTCCAACTTCTGGAATCACAGGACTGGGTATTGGTACTATTATTTTTGAATGGACTATAAGCAATCCGCCTTGTCCTTCCTCATCTGATCAAATATCAATAACTAATACAGGAGGCGGTCCTTCAGTAACTATAAGCTCTCAAACAAATGTTTCCTGCTACGGCGGGAATAACGGCAGTGCATCGGCTTCTGCCAGCGGCGGTACAGGCAGTCTTACGTATTTATGGTCGCCGGGAGGAGGCGCGACTTCCACTGCAAATAACCTAATTGCAGGAACATATACAATTACAGTTACCGACAGTCTTGGTTGTGCAGGTATCGAAACGGCTGCAATTATTCAGCATGACTCTATCAGCGCCCAAGTTACAACAACGCAGACAGCCTGCGGAAGCAATACAGGATCTGCGGCAGTTAATGCAAGCGGCGGAACACACCCTTTAACTTATTTGTGGAATAATGGAGGGGCTGTAACGCCTTCTATTAGTAATGTTGGTGCAGGCTCCTACACAGTAATAATAACTGATTCTTTAAACTGTACAAAAACAGCAAGCGGAACAGTCACCGCTGCAGGAGGACCAACAGCTAATGCAGGGGCTAATGTTACCATAAATTACGGAACATCTGCGCAGTTAACGGCCACTGGCGGCGGAACGTATTTATGGACTCCTCCGGCAGGATTAAACTGTGATACCTGCCCAAATCCAATTGCAGAGCCCATTAGAACTTCAACATATTGCGTTTTGGTTTCCGACAACAGCGGATGCAGTGATACCGCCTGTGTAACAATAACAGTGCTTGATACTTTGCCGCTGATAATATTAGATTGCGGAACAGTTTATCTTCCAGGCGGAACAGTATATGTACCTAATGCATTTACTCCAAATAATAAAGATTATTTAAACGATGTTTATAAACCAATAGCCTATTGTGTTCATGATTATAGTTTTTTTATTTTTAACCGCTGGGGCGAAAAAATATTTGAAACAACTAACATCGTTGAAGGCTGGAATGGTTATTATCGAGGTAAGATGTGCATGCCGGACGTATATGTTTACAAGATTACTTTTACTGACGACCCTAAAAACGAATTCCATCAATATGTTGGGAAAGTTACATTAATGAAGTAAAATTATTTTTGCTTTCAAATAGACTGCGGAGGTAATTATTTGATGTTTATTTTGCTTTTAACTTACAGCCGAATAAAGATTTTCATTGATTGCTTTTTTTAGAGAAAGTTCCGAATAATTTAATTATTTTAGAGCCCTTCCTTACAAAAGGTTAATATTCCTAAAAGGAAAAAAATAAGAATGGAAAATAAAATACAAGAACTCAATATTAAGATTGCCGAAGCACAATTGGGCGGCGGGGAAAATCGTATAAAATCGCAGCATAAAAAAGGAAAACTGACAGCCAGGGAGCGTCTGCACTTTTTGATGGATGAAGGCAGTTTTGAAGAAATTGGAATGTTTGTAACGCACCGTTCTGTTGAATTCGGCATGGAACGCGAAAAGTATTTAGGCGATGGGGTTATAACTGGTTACGGCAATATAAACGGACGATTGACATATGTTTTTTCCCAGGATTTTACAGTTTTTGGAGGTTCACTGAGTGAAACTCATGCCGAAAAAATCTGCAGGATTATGGATTTAGCTATGCAGAACGGTGCGCCTGTTATTGGGCTGAATGACAGCGGCGGCGCTCGTATACAGGAAGGCGTTGTTTCATTAGGCGGCTATGCTGATATTTTTTATCGTAATACAAGGGCATCCGGAGTAATTCCGCAGTTATCTGCAATAATGGGACCTTGTGCCGGCGGTGCTGTGTATTCCCCCGCCATTACAGATTTTGTGATGATGGTAGAAAACACTTCATATATGTTTGTTACAGGACCAAACGTTGTGAAAACAGTAACTCACGAAGAAGTAACTTCCGAAGAATTAGGAGGAGCCTCTACACATTCAACTAAATCAGGAGTAACTCACTTCTCCTGCGCCAACGAAATTGCCTGTATCAATAACATTAAAGCTCTCTTGAGTTATATGCCTCAAAACTGCGAAGATGAAGCACCAATGGCGGCGTATGAATCAAATAGTAATGAAAAACGCCCTGAACTAAATACAATTATCCCTAAAAATCCAAATCAGCCTTATGATATGCGGGATGTTATAAACGGCGTAATTGATACGGATTCTTTTTTAGAAGTACACAAAGATTTTGCCGAAAACATTGTGGTTGGCTTTGCCAGATTAGCAGGCAGAAGCATTGGTATTGTTGCAAACCAACCAGCTTTTCTAGCTGGTGTTTTAGACATTAATTCATCTGCTAAGGCTGCACGTTTTGTGCGCTTTTGCGACAGCTTTAATATTCCTTTGCTTGTATTTGAAGATGTTCCAGGATTTTTGCCGGGAACAGATCAGGAATGGCACGGCATAATAACCAACGGTGCCAAACTGCTGTACGCTTTCTGTGAAGCAACAGTGCCCCGCATTACGGTTATTACACGTAAGGCATACGGCGGCGCTTATGATGTAATGAACAGTAAACACATCGGCGCAGACATGAACTATGCATGGCCATCTGCTGAAATAGCAGTTATGGGTGCAAAAGGCGCTACTGAAATTATTTTCAAAAATGAAATTGCCGCATCAGGCGATCCTGCATCAACTCTGGCTGAAAAAGAAAAAGAATACATAGAACATTTCGCAAATCCATACCGCGCAGCTGAAAG
>CAISYK010000566.1 GCA_903889605.1 uncultured Bacteroidota bacterium | reverse complement strand
GGGTATAAATAACACTAAAAATGCAAATCGCAATTTCGGAATAAACTGGGGCAACTCCACAGGAACATTCAGATGGAACCATATATTCAATGATAAATTATTTTTGAACAGTTCAATAATTTTTACCGATTTCAATAATCAAATTGTGTTAGGTGCAGGTGACGCTCAATTTAAGATACTTTCAGGGATTCAGGATTATGGCATAAAGGAAGATTTTCAATATTTTTTAAGCACTAAGCATAAAATTAAATTTGGCCTGGAAATAATTCATCATACTTTTATTCCTGGGGAAGTCACTATTGGCACAGCTTCAAAAATAGGACCAATAAAGCTTGGTGCAACAATTGAGCGTAAGCATGCACTTGAAAGTGCTGCATACATAAGTGATGAATATTCTATCAACGATCGTTTTACTGTTAGTTATGGTTTACGTTATTCCTTGTTTAATCAGCTTGGCCCTGGTACAGTATATTCTTATGATGCTTCTGGAATCCCCACTGATTCTGCAAATTATGCAGCAAATCAAATTGTAAAAACATATATGGGGCTGGAGCCAAGGATAGGTGCGGTATTTAAACTAAATACCACAAGTTCTTTGAAAGCTTCGTACAACCGAATTAATCAATATTTACATCTTTTATCAAATTCTACAACCTCCACTCCGGTCGACCTTTGGGTACCATCAACCAATAATGTAAAACCGCAAATTGGTGATCAGATAGCAATGGGTTATTTTAGAAACTTTAAGGAAAACACCTATGAAACCTCGGTAGAAGTTTATTATAAGAATATGCAGAACCAAATTGATTATAAAAACGGAGCTGATTTGCGTTTTAATAAAGCTGTGGAATCTCAACTGCTTTATGGACGGGGTTATGCTTACGGTGCTGAATTTTTTGTAAAGAAAAAATATGGAAAACTAAATGGTTGGGTTGGTTATACCTTATCCAGGACATTCAGAGTATTTGACGGTATTTATAACGGCGCTCCTTTCCCTGCAAAACAGGATGTTATTCACGATATTTCTATTGTAACAATGTATGAGTTAAATCCTAAATGGACATTATCAGCAGTATGGGTTTATCATACAGGAAATGCCGTTACTTTTCCAAGCGGCAAGTATGAAATTAACGGTGAAATTGTTAATCTTTATACAGAACGAAACGGCTACCGCATGCCAGCCTATCATCGGCTTGACATAGGAGCAACATATCAAATTAAGAAAACCGAAACACGAGAATCAAGTTTGAATTTTTCAGTGTATAATGCTTATGGAAGACAAAATGCGTATTCCATTTCATTTCAGCAGGATCCAAACGACCCGACAAAAACACAAGCTGTACAGCTTTCCTTGTTCCGGTTTGTTCCTTCAATAACTTATAATTTTAAATTTTAAAAAAATGAAAACGCCGATCATTTTATCAATTGCAATTGTACTGTTTTTTGCTTCCTGCGAAAAAGTTGTATTGATTGATCTCAACTCAAAGAACCCTTTGCCGGTTGTCCAGGCTGAAATTACAAATGAAGCGGGCCCGTATACTGTGAAGTTAAATTCAACTGTTAACTATTATGAATCAAATACATTTCCGGTTATAACCGGTGCAAATGTTTCTATATCTGATAACTCAGGGTATATCGAAAACCTGACTGAATCTGCGCCGGGAATTTATAAAACAGCTTCAATAGTAGGAACAGCTGGTAAAACGTATACATTAAATATTACAACAAGCGGTAAGCAATTTGCTGCGGTCTCAACTATGCCTAACAGTGCCGCAATTGATTCAATATTATTTCAATTATCAGGAAATGGCGGGGGGCATGGCGGCGGATCCGATACTACCTATCGTGTAATATGTAAGTTTAAAGATACTCCCGGAGTGGCAAACTATTATATGTTAGAACTGACTTCAAATGATACGGCTGCTTTCAATCAAAACAATACCCGGGTAATGTCCGATAAACTTGTGGATGGCGAAGAATTGTCAATGACCTACAGAACGCACTTTCATCTTAATGATAGTGTTACAGTAAAGCTTAAAAGTATAGATAAACCAATTTATGATTTTTACAGCACCCTGCAAAATGCGACCGGAAATAATAACTTTTTATCATCACTCCCTGCAAACCCTTTAAACAATATAAGTAATGGAGGGCTTGGGTATTTTTCTGCATATTCTGTAAGTAAGATGTCGGCTGTGGTGCATTGATGTATTTTAAGAAAGAATTTTTTTTATTGAGCTATTGCTCTAAATATTATTTGATTTATTATGTCTAAAGCATTTATTCAATTGCAGATTATTTTTTATGCAGTAGTAATAATGATTACCAGCGTTGCAGATGCTCAGACATTGAAATCAGCAGTTAATATTGCAACAGATAGTTTGTCTCTTTCTGAAAATGAAATTGGATTTTATCATCAACAATTGGATTTGAAAGATATCGGCAAGGACCTTTTTCAAATACGGCATCGTGCAGCTTTGAAAGAGTCTGTGGATAGCGGTTTCGTTGTTCAACCTCTGTCTAACTCAATAATACAAGCAGAAAACGATGTTATAAAACCTGGTAAAATATTATTTGCAATTTTTCCTGCTGTTGGTTATACTATTCAAACGGGTGCAACTGCAATTGTTGCGATGAATTTATCTTTTTTAAATGGTAAGGGAGACAGCACTAATTTATCAACTATTGCAGTAAACCCCGCTATGTCATTACAATATAATCAATATTTGCTGCCTGTAATATCAAATATTTGGTCAAAAAAAAATAAATTCGACTTTGTTGGTGATTGGCGTTACTATAAATATCCTACTTATACTTATGGAATAGGAGGGCATACTTCAACAGCCGATGCGGATTTAGTAGATTATTCTTACATCAGGATTTACCAGCAGGCACTAAAACAAATT
>CAISYK010000565.1 GCA_903889605.1 uncultured Bacteroidota bacterium | reverse complement strand
GACAGGAAAAGATGTTAAAGCAAAAAGCACTGTTTCCGGACAGCAAATTACAATTGAAAGAGGAAATTTAAATAATGGAATTTATTTCTATAAGCTGCTGCAGGAAAATAAAATAATTGGTTCCGGCAAACTTATGATAGAATAAGAAATCAATGAGTATAGGGTTTATACTGCTATAATAAATATTTTATTTGAAAAACGAAGTCTAAAAAAAGGCTTCGTTTTTTTATATTTTATATTCTGGTTGTGAAAATCTTCAATTAGTTCGAATACCAAAAGCCCGGTTTAGAGGCAGGCATTTTATAAGTCGTACCTGAAAATTGGCTCCAGATCACTGATTTCGTCCATCATTACATTTAAATCAGTAATCAGTCCGTTATTAAAACCATAGACCCAACCATGTATCTGCAGCTGACGTTTTTTCCATGCTTGCTGAACAATACGCGTTTTGGCAAGGTTGTGAACCTGCTCATGTATATTTAGTTCTACCAAACGGTTTTCTCTAGATTTTATATCACTTATTGCTTCCAGTTCGGTTATATGTTTTTCATAAACCTCTTTAATGTTGCGAAGCCAATTGTTGACAAAACCGTTATCCTTATTTTCCATTGCAGCGATTATACCGCTGCATCCGTAATGCCCGCATACTATTATATGCTTTACGTGTAAAACGTCAACAGCATAATATAAAACACTCAGCAAATTCATATCTGTATGCACTACCATGTTGGCAATATTGCGGTGTACAAACATTTGCCCTGATTTTGTATCTGTTATTTCATTGGCCGGCACGCGGCTGTCAGAACAACCGATCCATAAATATTCCGGGTTTTGACCTAAGGTAAGGTTTCTGAAAAAATCAGGATCTTGTTTTAATTTTTCTGCAGACCATTTTTTATTACCGGTCAACAGCCTTTTATAACTTTCTTCCATAGCTGCTGGATTTATTTTTTGAAATGTAATTTTGAAGTATGGACTAAATTCAAATGGAAATCAATCCATGGAAGTATGAAACTTTTTCGCAAACCACTCTTCCATTGAGTTTCAGTTTAAAGTATGCTAATTTTATTTACCCAATCCTTGTCAATAATTTTACTATATTTCAGTATAGTATTCTTATCTATAATTTTCTCCTCTCCAATATTCAGAAGGCATTTCAGCCCTGTAAATCTTAATATATATTCTTCGGATGATTTTGCGGGCTTTCCGTTAAATATCAGGCCTGCAATCGGAATATTTCTGCTTTTTAGAGCTTCAATTGTTAGAAGTGTGTGATTAATACTGCCCAGATAATTGCTTGAAACAAGAATAACTTCCGCCTCTAATTTTTTTATCAAGTCAATTACCATAAATTTATCATTCAGCGGAACCAAGACTCCGCCAGCACCCTCTATAATAATGGCATTTGAAGTTTTAGGTAAAGAAATATTTTGAATGTTAATTTTTATTTTATCGATTTCAGCAGCTGCATGCGGCGCTATTGGCTCTGATAATCGATATGTTTCAGGATGGAATATAGATTTAGTATTGCTGACTAATGAATGGACCTTCATTGTATCTGTATTGTCCAAATCACCTGCTTGTATAGGTTTCCAGTAATCGGCATTTAAGGCTTCGGCTAAAACAGCACTTGCCGCTGTTTTGCCGACATCCGTTCCTATACCAGTAACAAAAAATCTTTTCAATTCGGCTGGGAGTTTAAATTTTTAAAGTTTAAAGTTTAAAAGTTAAACATTTT
>CAISYK010000564.1 GCA_903889605.1 uncultured Bacteroidota bacterium | reverse complement strand
GCAGAAGAAAAAGATTTAAAACTTTTTGTTGATTTTAAACACCGCACATTTAATGGTATTGATGCGGTTTTCTTTATGAAATCGCTGCAGAATATTTATAAAAATCATGGAGGACTTCAGAATGCTTTTGGCATAAATTCAGTTTCTGCCCACAAAGCAGAGATTAACATTCTAAAATCCCTTACCGATTTTCGCGAAATATTTTTTTCAATACCGCATCCTCATAGAACCGGTAAACATGTGGCTAACCCTTCTACAAATTCATCCGCCAAACGCTTGTGCATGTATTTGCGCTGGATGATACGAAATGATAAACGATGCGTTGATTTTGGTTTATGGGCAGGTCAATCTTCAAAAAAAAATAATGCCAAGGAAATACTTTTAAAAAACAATCTTCCTATTTCTTCTTACTTGATGTGTCCGCTGGACATTCATTCGGGTAATACAGCACGCAAACTAGGTTTATTAACCCGTACTCAAAACGATTGGAAAGCAGTTGTGGAATTAACCAATAATCTGAAAACATTTGATGCTTTAGATCCTGTAAAATACGATTTTGCTTTGTTTGGATTGGGTGTCTTTGAGAAGTTTTAATTTCATACACTGCCTTAAAATTAACCAGCAGAGGCATATAAACCAAGCTCTTTGTAATAGAGGAAAAGGCTCTTATAGTTTTTAATCGAGGTCTTTTGATTTTGGCGACGAATATTTACACCAAAGTCTTTTACAAATGCGCAGTTACAATATCATTCAGTCCGGAGACTCGTTTAGTAAAAGTATACCGTCCCTTTGAAAAATTGTTTACCGGCCATCCGCCCCATAAAAGTATATTTCCCTGGGAATCTTTATAATTATATGCAGCAGTCGTTTGGCTGTCAAATTCCCATATCATTGTATTTCTGTCTTTAGAATTATCTACTTTCGGAATAGTCACTTTCACATTAACAAATTTGTGGTAAATAACCTGCTGAAGCCAGCCTTGGCCAACTCCCATGATCGTTAGAACATCGGTCAATCCTCCGGCAAGAGCTGTGGCCTGCAATTTTGCTTCTACAGTAAAGCGGTCAGGGTTTCCGGCCTCTACAAAAAACTCCCCTGTATTAAATCTGAAATTTGCATAATCGAATGCTTGTTTTATTTTTGCTGAGGCTGTAACCCATTGGCTGCCTCCGTACACAGTATAAGTAAACATTGGTCCTTGAGTACCTACCATTCCATTGTCATCAGTTAATTGAACTGCAGTTACCGGAAAAGCAACTTTATCTAAAATATTATTACCCAAAGCGTCATTTGCGGCAGTCAGTTCCCATGTTCCCTGCATCAATACTTTAGTCGGTGGTTCTTCTTCTACTTTTTTGCAGCTGCTGATAAATAGAAGAGATGAAATTAAAATGATTCCAAGAAAAAGTTTAGTTTTTAGCATGGCTGGTTAGTTTTACAATGATGAATAGTATTTCAAAAATAAAAGAATAATGTCAATAAAACAATTTATATGCCAAGTATTTAAAACTTAGAATGAATATATTTTCGCTGTATTAAATATTTGATAAATAGAGTCTCCTCATAAACT
>CAISYK010000563.1 GCA_903889605.1 uncultured Bacteroidota bacterium | reverse complement strand
TATGACGCAAAGGGACCTGCATTTTCTACCTTCTCCTGCAAAGAAATGCTATTACCAGGTATTTCAATTGAAAAAAAATATAGTTTTCAATATTGTGCCTCCGGTGATTATAATATTGAAACTTGCCTCATGTTTATTTTTTTAATGAAACTAAACCGGCACTTGAATTATAAATTAACATGAAATTTCTTTTAACGTTAACTGTATATTTTTTTTCAATGTTTGTTTTGAATGCTCAAAGCAATGCAGATGCTTTGTTAAAGGATGGAATCACTTTCATAAGTAAAAAGCAGTATGATAAAGCATTATTAAATTTTAACCAGTTAATAAATTTGCAGCCTGCAAATGCTGAAGCATACTATTATAAAGGTATAGTTTATGCAAACAAAGGAGAAATCAAATCTGCAATCGAAAACTATTCGAAAACAATTCAATATAATCCCCGAAAAACAGAAGCATATATTAATAGAGGTTCCGCTTATAGTGAATTAAAACAGTTTAAACCGGCTCTGGAAGATTATAACAAGGCAATTGAATTAAATCCTAAAATGGCAGAAACATATAATAACCGCGGATATTTATATAGTCTGCAGAATATGCATAAAGAAGCTATTAAAGATTTTGATAAAGCAATTGCCCTCAACCCGAAGTATAGTAAAGCATATATCAATAAAGCGTTTTCGAACAGTGCTCTTGGTGAACATAAATCATCTATAGAGATTCTTTCTTCGCTCATCAGCATCAACCCAGATTATTCTGCGGCCTATTTTAATCGGGCACTTGAATATAAGGAGTTGAAGGATAACAAAAATGCGCTTAAAGATTATAATAAAGGTTTAGAATTAGAACCTGATGATGTTAATTCCCTAATTTTAAGAGCAGAAATTCGTGATGAACAGGGCGATGATATCGGCGCCGCTGAAGATTGTACATCATTTATAAAAAGTAATCCTAATAATGCTAAAGCCTATTATATACGCGCTCGTGCAGAATATGATTTACCCAATTACCAAGCTGTTATTGATGACTGCAGCCATGCTTTGAAGTTAAAACCTGATTATTGGGAAGCATTCATAATTAGAGGAAATGCTTTAGATTTTATTGGTAAATACGAAGATGCTTTGAAAGATTACAGCAGAGCCATTGAACTAAATCCCAAAGCTGTAGATGCTTATGAGCAAAGGGCTGTAGCGCGCCTCTCTAAAAATGATTTAACAGGTGCCCTTTCCGATTTAAGCAGAGCAATAATAATTGCCCCAAATGAGGTAAAATTAATTGAAAAAAGAGCAATTTTACGTGCTGTATCAAAAGATTACAAAATGGCTATTGAAGATTATTCAAAAATAATTGAACTAGACCCAAATTCTGCAAAAACATTTATGGCTCGTGCCGAATTGCTTATCCTGCAAGGCAACAAGGAGCTGGCCTGTGACGATTATAAACGAGCAGAAATTCTTGGAGACGGCGCCGCAGTGAGCAAAAGAATTTTTAACTGTAAATAGAAATTTTTTTCGTAAATTAGTAGGATGAAATCATCAATATGCTTTTTCAAAAATTAACATATTGTTTAAAGAGTTTCTTTTTATTGTTTTCTTTTTGAACGTTATGTCCATGAGGAAAAGTTTTAATAATCACTGCACTGAAAATGAAACAATTCAAATTAATTACTTTACTATTTCTCATTGTCCAAAACGGATATTCCCAGCTTGATTTCGGACGGACTAAAAAATTTTCCAGAGCAGATTCTTTAAGAGGAACGCTTTCTCCGCTTCGTTCTTGTTATGATGTTTTGTTATATGATTTGGATATAAAAGTGGATATTGATAAAAAATTTATTTCCGGAAGCAGCACAATTAAATTTCTTGCTAAAAATGATTTTCAAAAACTTCAGATAGATTTATTTGAAAATATGAAAATTGAAAAAATTGAATACTATAATAATGCAGATGGCGGGCACAGCCAGAATCTGAAATATTCCCGACAGTTTAATGCTGTTTTTGCTGAATTTCCAGAGACTGTAAAAAAAGATAGTGTAAGATTTTTAAAAATATATTATTCCGGTAAACCACAAGCGGCAAAACATGCGCCTTGGGATGGTGGATTTTCCTGGAGCAAGGATGAAGAAGGAAATCCATGGGTTGCTGTATCCTGCCAAGGGACAGGAGCTAGTTTATGGTGGCCGTGCAAAGATCATCAAAGTGATGAACCTATTGAAATGTATATCCGTGTGACTGTTCCGCCAGGTTTAAGTGATGTTTCCAATGGGAGGCTGAAACAAAAAACAACTTTACCTGATGGCTGGACAAAATACGAATGGTATGTTTCTTATCCGATTAATAACTATGATGTAACATTGAACATAGGGAAATATCAATATTTTGGCGACAAATATTTTAATCCGGCTTATAAAGATACGCTTACACTAGACTATTTTGTGATGCCGTACAATTTAGAAAAAGCAAAAATTCAATTCGCACAAGTAAAACCGATGCTTGATTGTTATTATAAATATTACGGTGAGTATCCTTTTGTTCGGGATGGTTATAAACTTGTTGAAGCGCCTTATCTTGGAATGGAACATCAAAGCTGCGTAGCTTATGGTAATAAATATAAAAACGGGTATTCTGGTTTTGACATGTCAGGTACCGGATATAAATTCGATTATATTATTATTCATGAATCTGCGCATGAATGGTGGGGCAACAGTGTTACAACCAAGGATATTGCCGATATGTGGATTCACGAAGGATTTGGAACATATTCAGAGGCGTTATATGTAGAATCAGTTTATGGTTATAAGGCTTACATGGAGTATATTAATTCTGAAAAAAATAAGGTTGAGAATAACTCCCCTATAACTGGAAAATTTGGAGTAAACAATGAAGGTGCTGATGATATGTATCCCAAAGGTGCTCTGCTGATTCATACTATAAGAAGCATAATAAATGATGATAAAAAATTCTTCAAAATATTAAAAGGAATTCAAGATACTTATAAATATCAAATTGTTGATTCAAAGGATATTGAAAAGTATATAAGCGTTGAATCAGGCATTGATTTTTCTAACATTTTTGATTTGTATTTACGAAGCGCATCTATACCAAAATTAAGTTTAAAAATAGAATCTGATTCCAAGGATCTGAGAATAGCATACCGCTATACTTTGGACGGCAAAAGTGCATTTAAGGATGATTTCATAGGCAAGAAATCATCTTTCACTATGCCTGTGAAAGTAACTTTGAATAGAGAAGGGTATGATTTTATTTTCCCTACTACCGAATGGCAGACAATTGGTGTGGACTATATGAAAGCTTCAGATTTTAAAGTAGCAACCGATTTATTTTATATCGATAAAGAATCTAACTTAGCTGAGTGAAATAAATAAACTATTTTCTGAATCCAAATGAAAATGATTAAGAAAAAAAAATTGAAATTGATATTGATTTTTTTAATGTTTTCAATATACAACTTTGCACAGATAAAAGCCTGGGACTCACAAAACAGCCAGGTTATAACCACTACAGAACCTTCATTTCCAAAAGGAGATAATGAACTATACATGTACGTTTTATACAACATAACTTACTCTGAAGAATCCAAAAAGAAATTCATTGAAGGGGAAGTTACACTCAGTTTTGATGTTAATGCAGACAGCACAGTGAGCAATATAACTTTGATAAAAGGTGTAGGTTTTGGAATTGATGATGAAACAGAAAAACTTATTCAAAAGTTAAAATTCATTCCGGCTGTTCAAAACGGTTTTCCTGTAAAAATGAATACGATGTATTCATTTCCTGTAAAAGCACATTAGTATGATGCGTAAAATATTTACATCAACTATGATGCTGTTTCTTTCGCAAATGATTTTTGCATTAAATTATACTGAAAACAAAGATTCAATTTTTTATAAAAAAACAGACACAGTTTATATTGAAAACTTCCGCAATTTATTGACAGCTAAGTTACTTTTGACCGGCCGTTATAATAAGTTCAGCATAACAGATAATATTACCGGGAAGTCGCTGGAATACAGTATTAATTCAACCACAAATTTGGGGCTGGGCTTAACTTATAAAGCTATAGGGATTGAATTTCAATTTGCCCCCCGCGGATTAAACAATGATAATGACAAATTCGGAAAATCTCAGCAGTTTTCCATTGCCGCCAGCGCCAACAGCAGGCGTTATATTTACGATTTCTATTCAAGAATTAATCAAGGTTTCCATACTACAACAGGATCCCAAATACCCGGCGATACTACTGGAGCTTTAGCATATTTTTACCGCCCCGATATAATAAATATTAATTTAGGGATGGAGTTTGTTTACCTTTTCAATAATAAACATTTTTCAAGTTCCGCTCCTTATAATTTTACACAGCGTCAGAAAAAAGGGGCAGGGACTATGCTCTTAGGAACTTTCTTTTCATTATATTCTATCAACGCTGACTCAGTTATTTTTCCTGATTCACTAAAGGATCGTTTTAAATCCGAAGTTCAATTTAAAGATGCTGCCAGTTTTACCTATGGAATTTCATTTGGTTATACATATACTTTTGTTTTTCATAAATATTGGTTTATTAATATTTATACGCTTCCCGGATTTTCAGTTCAGCAGTATTACTCTACAAATGCTTACAGCCAGCAAACAAAATCTAACGTAGAACTTGGATTGGCAATGCAGACTCGCATTGCTTTCGGTTATAACCGGCCAAAGTATTTTTTTGGTTTCTCCGCTTTAGGAAATAACTATACTATTAATAATGATAAAAAATCCTCACTTAATTATAATTATGGGTCTGTCCGAGTTTACTATGGTTACCGCTTTAATTTACGCAAAGATTACTTCAAGCGTCTATAATATTGGTCGCAGAATAGTCTAAAAATTAGCTTATCTCAAATCTATTGTTTGACAATATAAATTTCTGTAATAATTTATATACTTACGTGCAACCCAATGATTATGTATTTATGCAGGCATATTTATTAACAAAAGGCCTGTTTATCAACAATTTTGCATTTTTTTTCTT
>CAISYK010000562.1 GCA_903889605.1 uncultured Bacteroidota bacterium | reverse complement strand
CCGATGAATGCAATAATAGGCTTTACCGATTTGCTTGAACAAAGTGCTTTGGATGAAAATCAGCAGGAGTTTGTAAGTTCGGTAAAATTAGCGGGCAACAACCTGCTGTCAATAATTAATGATATCCTGGATTTTTCAAAAATAGAATCTGGTAAAATAACAATTGAATCCGTTCCATTCAGTTTGAAAGACTGTTTAAAAAATATATACAATTTATTAAATGTAAAGGCTAAAGAAAAAGATATTGAATATAATTTTTTCCTTGATGCTTCCCTTCCTGATTATGTAATTGGTGACAGCGTAAGGTTATGTCAAATTATGATCAATTTGGTAGGAAATGCTATTAAATTTACTGCAAAGGGCGGTGTAACTGTTTCAGTAAAAAAAATTGAAGAAGATGAAATTTATTATACGATGAAATTTATTGTCCAGGATACTGGTATTGGAATTCCTTACGAGAAAATAGAAATAATTTTTGATAGATTTGCGCAGGCTAACAGCGAAACAACAAGAAAATTCGGAGGAACCGGTTTAGGACTCAGCATAGCCAAAAATTTAGTTGAATTGCTGGGAGGAGAAATGAAAGTAAAAAGCGAACCTGGAAAAGGTTCTGAATTTTCTTTTGAAATCACGTATAAAAAGGCAGATAAATCTGTTATTGAAATTACAAAAAAAGCGTTTATACCAATTAAACCAGTAGGACATGTTAAAATATTAGTTTGCGAGGACAATATTTTAAACCAGCGTTTAGCAAAAAATGTGCTTGCTAAAATAGGCTTTGACGTTGAAATAGCTGAAAATGGTAAAATTGGAATAGAAAAATTAAAGAATGGGAAGTTTGATTTAATTTTAATGGATATCCAAATGCCTGAAATGGACGGCTACCAGGCTGCAAAAATTATCAGGAATGAATTGAATAATCAAATACCCATAATTGCAATGACGGCTCATTCACTGGTAGGTGAAAAGGAAAAATGCATCAAAATGGGCATGAATGACTATATCGGGAAACCATTTAAACAGGATGATCTCTTTATAAAAATATCAAGCTTATTAACAGATGAAAAAAAAGATTCAGATTTTAGCTGCAAATTAACTCCGGGAAACCTGCAGTTTCCTGAAACGATAAATCTAAACTATTTAAAGGAACTATCCGATGGCAATAAGGCATTTGAGAAAGAGATGATTGAATTATTTTTAAATCACGTCCCAAAAGATATTACTAAACTTGACCGCGCTTTCAAGGACAGAAATATGAATGAAATAAAAAGCATATCACATAAACTGAAATCATCCATGACAGTTGTAGGATTGTCTATGCTTGACCCATTTCTAAGCGAAATTGAAAACGATGCTATTAATAATGTATTGTCTCTGGAAAAGTATAATTTTGTAAAAAAAACGCTTGCAAGGCATTATAAGTTTCTTCAAGATAAATTAAATGATGAGTATCAATAAAGTCACATATCCGCCTGAAGAATTTTGAAGAAAATAAATAAACTTTAAAAATGAAAATATTATTTGCCGAAGATGATGATCTGCTTAGAAATTCCCTTGCTTTCTATTTAACAAACAATGGATACTCTGTTACTGCAGTAAGTAACGGCCTTTTGGTGAAGGAGCAGCTGAATTCTAATCAGTTCGACCTGATTATTACTGACTTAAATATGCCGTTTTTGGGAGGTATGGAGGTTATTAACTTTGTGAGAAATGAAT
>CAISYK010000561.1 GCA_903889605.1 uncultured Bacteroidota bacterium | reverse complement strand
TTAAAAATAATATGTTAATTGATGTCAGCATTATTCTTCTGCACTTTTAGTTTTACGTACAAACAATGTTTTTTTGCTTGGCGGGCAAATATTAAAGTAATAATCTGGAACTCCTTTTTCGCCCGCTTTTTTACGTTTATCTGTTTTTAACTCTTTTAATGCCGTATTAAAAGCTTCATTTGATGAAACCGCTAACATTGTTCCGCGGGTATAATTAAAATAATACCAATTATTGCCATCTAACTCCAAATATATATTTAAGACATCTCCTCCGCGTTTTTTTACAAATTCAATTTTCCCATCCACAAATTTATTTATTTGTGTTTTGTTAATATTACCTATACCAATTTGTCCTGACGAAGTATAAGATCGTGTGCTCTTGTTCCAAACCATTTTTACATCGTTAAGGAATAAGGTTTTCTTTAATTCATCAGGCATTTTTTTGAAAGAACCATTAATATTCAACTGAGAAATAAGTTTATCACCCTGCTCTTTTCCTAATATTTCTCTCAGCCCTTTTTCAAATACAGGACGTGATAAATCAACTGGTTTTAAATTGGTATTTGCTGTGATAGCTTCGGTCATTTTATCAATAGCACCGTCATCAAAGAAAAAATCTATTGACATTAAAATGTCGAAAAGGGTTGAATCATTTATCAAAAGATGCGTGGCATTTCCAAAAGATTCTATCTTCACCTGCCCAAAATCTCCTCCGAGATTAATTTTACCCTCACCGTAAACTTTACATTCTCCGGTATTTAAACTTAAATAATTTCCAGGCATTGAGCGTTCCACTAATTTTTCTTTATTTGATATACGGTACTCACGGGAAGCTTTATCGAAAAATAAAAATCCATCAGCAGGTAAAACATAAGAGTCATTTGATGATTTTTTTGGCGATAAAAATGCAGAATAAAAATGAGTTGAATCTGTAGTAACCATCAGAGAAGCTGCAATGGGCCGGCGTCCTGCGTCAACTGGTTCTTTTGAAATTGGAATGTAAATTGAAGCTGGATTAACTTCAGATTCAAATTTAAACCATGTTTTAGGTATTGCAGCACATTCATGTGTAATGCGTGCAGAGCCGTCAAATACTAAAAAAGTGTTTGCAGCTCTAAGCTTTACCTTTCCTTTATATTCAAAATTTGGACTTAAGCTGAATTTTGAAGTATCACTGATTTCCGTTTCGGCATAAGTTTGATAAGTTGTATCAACACCAATGTTGCTGAAATAAAATGTATGCTTGGAATTTATTTCATCTATATAATCATAAAAACCTGAGCCGGAATAGCTTTTTCGTGCGTATGGGTTTACCGTGCAGTTATATAAATTGTGATATTTTGTTACAGAATTTGCTACAATTTTTGCATTAGTCAAAGTTCGCATAACAGCATTTTTTTCAACAACCACATCTCCATTGTCTGGAAAAACACGGGCATCGGCCAAATTAATATATTTTACACCTCTGGCAGAAATTAAAAGTTTCTTTAAATCGTATTTGCCGGCAGTCGCATGAAAACGCAGGGAGTCTTGCTTAGGATGTACCGAAATAAATTCAGGTCCTTCCAAATCCACATCATTGTTAGTTTCTGCTGCTTTGGCTTTCCCTTTGTCAATAACAATTTCGATGCTGCTGTCGGCCATAAGCCATTTAAAGCTTTCCATAAAACAAATATACTGGTTTTGAGGAAATTGCACCATTGAACCTTTACCATTCGACTTAAATTGTCCGATTTTTGTCTCAAAATCTATATCTGCTTTTACATTAGCTGTAGAAAATGCAGTAGCACCTGTTGCAAAATCTTTTAATGAAAAATTAGCCGTATCAGAATTAAATGAAATGAATTTAAATTTCATCAATTTAGCTTCTAATTTAGCATTAAAAAATTCAGAATAGCCATTGCCGGTAAGTTCCTGTGGAGTTAGTGATAATACTCCGTTAAAATGTGAAATTTTACCATAAGTATTAAATTTTTTATCTTTATTATTTGAAATATTCATAAGGTCTTTTGCCGGCATCCAATGCATTTTTACATCTTCGCCGTGTGTTTGCGGAAATTCAGGCTTTGCATCTTGGCCTTTTATATCAAAAGCTTGGGCAAGTGCTTTTGTGGAGTCAGGATAAAAAATAAAATCATTTGACTTGGTTACTGAAGTAACATAATTGAGTGTCCCATCCCCTCTAAGTCCTTGGTTGCTTAATTTAACTGCATTGTTAAAAGTCCCCTTTCCTCCATACGCAGGATAACCTCCAGCAGGAGTTGGGTGGACAAAACCTAAAGAATAGTCAGGCTGTAATGTCAGTGACTCTTTAAACACAGGGAAAATATCTGCAGTAACCATCTCGCCTTTAAATATTAAACTTGCATTGGAGAAGTTATCTAAACTGTCGATGGTAAATGGATCAATGTGAAAATAAAATTTGTCTTTCGGATACTTGCCGCCTTGAATTTGTTTTTTGTTATAATATGCATATGAATCTTTAAAACTATTAAAAACAGGATACTTAGGGTACGGCTTCATCCCGGATTTGTTGCCTGGGTTGTCAATTTCCAAATTACCATTAATTTTTTCGATAACTGTTTTTACTTTCACCAAAGGGAATTCACCATAAACATCCGGTTCACGTGATTTAGCCATTATACGAAGAGAATCCACATTTTTGAGGTCAATAATAAATTTATCGTAATCAAATGAAAACTCTTTGCCAAAAAAATCAAAACGGCCTGCATGAATAATACCTGCAAAAGTAAAGTTTCGGTTTTTCTTTAAAATAATTTTTTGTTCGGCCGGGTAAATTGCAACGTTTTGCGAGTCGCTCATAAAAATGTTCTGCACTCCATAAATGGTCATATCATAATTTAACAAATTGATACTAGCATTGTTAGATCCATGAGCTACCGATGGAAATTGGATAACATCGTAATCAAGACGTTTCGCATGGAAAGCAATGTAGTCATATAGTTTTTCATTTACATGAACTTTATCCTCCTCTGTATTATATGATATTAGTCCCAAAGCAGATAAACTAACTAAATTAGGACGAACATCGTTAGGTGAGAATTTCAAATACCGAGCATACTCATCGCCTGAAAAATTGCGGGAATTTCCATTTTTCTTAACAAAATCGCGCATTTGAATCAGAGGATTAACCGCATCTAAACCTTGAAGGCGATCGTAATTATTTGCTCTAAAATAGGTTGAAGATTCAAATGAGGCATCTTCCTGAGAATTGCCTACAAGCATCCTCAAGTCAATTTTGGGATCATCTATCTTCCATGATAATTCTTCAAAATACATGTCTATTTTGTGGAATGTATTAATGAATGGTGATTTGGAAACACCATTATTTGTGCGGATTAGTGACAGCATACGGTCATTAACCATAAATTTCATATTAAGGTTAGGGTGTGTTATTGAGTCTTTATCGAAATAAAATCTGATATTGGCTCCTTCAGCGGTGAATTTGTCTTTTGTAACCCCTATTGTTTTAGCCCCTACTACCAAAAACTTTTTCCCTTCTCGTTTAAAAATTAAAGTTGCATCTTCCTCTTTACTTCCCGAACCTAAAAATTTGGAACCGTGCATACTAAACCCTCCGTCATAATCCACATCTTTGGCTATATCAGGAATCTGCATTCGTTTATTGTAGGAATCAAAACGCGGATAGGAAATATTACTGCCCCTTTCAGAAACTACTTTTTCGGTTAACCGGCCAAGAAGTGGTTTCTTAAAATAATTATTATTATAAAAAACTACTGAATCGGCAGTATATCCACTTGTTTTGAGTGAAATTTGATATTTTTTAAGTTCAGCCCATACCATATTGTTATCCAAACCGGTACGTGTCCAATTTACTCTGCCTCCAGACCCTGCAAATATTCCAGTATAAGGGTAATAAACACCTTTTGTATTATATACCACACCACTGTCATTTTGATTATTAAAACAGCGTAGATTTAAACTTGGAAAAATTACTAAAGGAACACTATCATACTCAAATTTATAATTATTGTTATTTGAAGAGTATTCTATTACTGATGATTTGTAAAAAGTATTCGAAGCAAATAAATTTTCACTCATTTCTAAATATTCTGAATAATTCCGGATAATTTTACCATTCAAAATTTTATTTATACACTCTTGCCATGAGGTAAAATTGTCTTCACTTTGATTAGAATTAACAAAGTTCATAACTGAAGTTAGATAGCTTTTATATTCAGGTAAAATACGCAGCTTTTTCTTTATCATCTGATTGCACGAGTTATATGTAGCTTTCTTTAAATCAGTATTATATTTCGGTGAGTTCCATGCCAGAGTGAACAATTCCATATATTCCTTTATTTCCTTTTTTGTCATGTTCGTTACTTCAAACATGGTTTTTATTTCTTCAAGAAATTTTATTGGATCCTCGGTATATTGCTTAATTGGATTAAGCTGTGCAGCCATTTTTTGTGTAAAAACAAATACGATAAAAAGTAATATAATAAATTTGAAATTTTTCATTTAAATAAATTTAATAGATGTTTGATTTAGTCATTAGGCAATAGTCATTGGTCATTGGTTCATTAGTCATTTGTTGTTAGTTGTTAAATGTTAGTTTTAGTTGTAGTTGTTTATTGTTGGTTGTTGGTTTCTTGCTTGATTTGTTTTTTTCAAACCGTCTGCCACCTATAGCCTAATGACCAATAAACCAATGACCAGTGACCAATGACCAGTGACCAATGCCTATTTAATATAATGCAGCATTGTCCATTGATTGTTTACCGCCTTTTCTTCAAGTTTAAGCCCCAAATCAATTGCTTTTTGATTAAGTTCGTTTATATCCGTTTCAAAAAAACCGCTTAATACCAAGTTACCATTTTTTTCGAGTGCATCAGCATAAACGGACATATCATTTATTAAAACATTTTTATTGATGTTGGCTAAAATAGTATGAAATATTTTCCCAGCCAAAATTTCCGCGTTCCCTTTATGAACAAATACATTGTTAATATTGTTTTTATGTAAATTCTCTATGCTGTTTTCATAGCTCCAGTCATCGATATCAATTGCTGTTATTGGGGATGCGCCCATCATAGAAGCTAAAACTGCCAATACTCCGGTGCCGCAGCCCATATCCAATAAAGTTTTATTTTTGATATCCAGTTTCATTAATTTTTGAATCATTAACTGTGTGGTATTATGATGCCCTGTCCCAAATGACATTTTGGGTTCTATTATTACATCATATATAAAACTCTTTTGCGGTTCATGAAACGGAGCTCTGATATAACATTTTCCGTCAACATCAATCGGCTGAAAATTGCTTTCCCATTCTTTATTCCAATTTTGCTG
>CAISYK010000560.1 GCA_903889605.1 uncultured Bacteroidota bacterium | reverse complement strand
TTCAAATATTCAAAATCCAAATTGTCGAAGTACACCCAACTTTGAAGTCCAAATAACACTATTTTGTGTTTATCGCGCATTACATTTAATTTACTTAAAAATTCAGTTACATACGATTGATTATTTGAAGGAAGAATAACCACGTTAACTTTGGAAGGATTAAGCATACTTTCAATTGCAGTAACACTTTTAGCTTCTTTCAATGAATCGGCTGCTTTGTTTGCTTTTTCTATTAATGCTTTGTTGGCAGTAATCTTAAACGCATTATAAAAAGGTATTTCTTTTGAATTTCCATTATTTACTAAAATGATATTTTCGGTTCTAAATGAATCTATTACAAAATGAGCCATTTGTTCCACCTGCAAAGTGCTTGAGGGCAATACTTTACAGACATAAGGATTGTTAAACAAAATTTTATTTATTTGCGTAAAAGGCGAGACAATCGGAATAGAATGCTCTTTTGCAAACTTTGCAATAGGCATAAAACTTGAACCATACAGCGGGCCTATCAATAAATCCATTTTTGCTAATTCAGGCTTTTTTAGTATGTTGTCAATATTTAATGAATCGGTGTCATCAATATCAAAAACAAAAATTTTGGCATTCAATTTTTGTTTTTTCAGTGAATCAACAGCCAATATCACACCTTCATAAAATTGAAGTGCAATGCTCGTTTTATTAGATAGCTGTTCATTATTATTATTAATACTTTCAATATTTATATCATTAGCTTCTCCAGCATGGAACGGCAAGAAAAACGCAATTTTATATTCAGGTTTTAATGCTCCAGGATATGGCACAGGCGCAATAATTTTCAAAGGGTGGAGCTGCAAATAAGCCGTTAAACTATCTGACGGTCCCATAATAAAAGCGGTGTCTTTTGCAGGAATTGGTTTTTTAGCAATTGGTGTAACAGTTTTGTTAACTGATTGTGAAGCAGTCTGAACATTAGTTTTAGTTGGGATCTGCGTTTCTGTCTGGGCTGTAGTATTTGTAATATTTGCAGGTTCCGTTTTTGCTGTTAAAGAAGATACTTTAATTGTCTGCCCTACTTTTAAACCATCTTTCAATTCAGGATTAAGTTCATTTAATTTTTCAACAGAGGTTTTATACTGCTTTGCAAGAGAATACAATGTTTGGCCTTGCTCAACCTTATGCGTCAAAAAATTTGATGAATTATTAATTCCAGTCGTAGAAACTACTTCATTTTTCTTCTTTTTTTTAACCGGAACCTTAAGTATCTGCCCTGGTTTTATGCCATCAATAGCTTCAGGGTTTTCAATAACAATATCATTTATGTTCAGGTCATAAACTTTTGCAATTGCGTAAAGAGTCTGCCCCTTTTCAACCGTGTGTAAATAAAATTTAACTCCGCTTATAGTAGTTGAATGTACACTCTTTGGGATTTCACCAGAAGATTTTTGCTGAGAAAATATAGCCTGCGGAGTGCAAAGTATAAAAAACAATATACAAAAACCAGCACACTGTAATAAATTAAGCCCCCTGCCCTTTGCCTTTGCAGAACGTCCCCGATGTTCAGCAAAGAGATAGGAGTATTTTTGACAAAAAGAATTGTTATTCGTAAACATTTATATTTAATAATTAATTACATTTTATCTCTCACCAATTATGACGGCAGAAGAGTCTCTAATAGGCTATTCCCATTCAATAGTAGCAGGAGGTTTAGAGCTAATATCATAAACTACCCTGTTAATGCCTTTTACTTTGTTTATTATTTCGTTTGACACTTTTCCTAAAAATTCATAAGGTAAATGGCACCAATCAGCTGTCATGCCGTCTGTGGAAGTTACAGCACGCAGAGCTACTGCATTTTCGTAAGTACGTTCATCACCCATAACACCTACCGACTGCACAGGAAGAAATATTGCTCCTGCCTGCCATACGTCCTTATATAATCCTGATGTTTTTAAATTGTCAATAAAAATATGGTCAACTTCCTGCAAAATCCTAACCTTTTCAATGGTGACATCGCCTAAGATTCGTATAGCAAGCCCCGGTCCAGGGAATGGATGACGATTTAAAATAGATTCATCAATATTCAGCGATTTACCAACTCTCCTTACTTCATCTTTAAATAA
>CAISYK010000559.1 GCA_903889605.1 uncultured Bacteroidota bacterium | reverse complement strand
TGTTACATAATATTTCTTTGTCGAACTAGGAAATATGAATATTTTCGCGGTTTTTCGGACCATTGCCACCAACGATTAGCTAAATGATGTAGCCGATTTCGTAAACAAAATTATAAAATTACAAGTGGCAAAAACAAATAAAAAATAATTTTCTTCCGCTGTGAAATGTTTTTGCCACGACCTATTTTCATTGCGAACTTAAATGATGAAGCCTACTATAAACGGCTATATCATTTAGGTGATGTTGGTGGCAGTGGTTTCTTTTCTGACTAACTCATTCAACTATTAATAATATGATCTTAACGAAAAGTCAAAGGGTACTCAAAATTGTCTGCATAATTTAGCCTCAAATTTTTACTATGAAAAAACTATTTACACTTTTGACCTTTGTAGTTTGGATAAATTGTATAAATATAAACGCACAAGTGTTTTTTGGTACAGCTACAAATTTTTCAACAGGCACAATGCCTAAATCAATGATTAGTGCCGATTTCAATGGTGACGGTATTCTTGATTTGGCAGTCGCTAATTATGCATCCGGCAATCTTTCAATATTATTAGGTATTGGTTTTGGCAACTTTAGTTCTCCTGTTAACATTACAGTCGGTACTAATCCCATTTCAATTATTTGTGCTGATTTTAATGGAGATACGAAACTTGATTTAGCGGTTGCTAATCAGTTGTCTCACAATATATCACTATTGTTAGGTACAGGTACTGGGAGTTTTGGACCAGGCACCAACTTTATTGTTGGGAATGAACCATTTTCCCTTGCCTGCGCGGATTTTAATAGAGATGGCAATGCCGATTTGGCTGTAATCCTAAGTGGGGTATACAGTTTATCGGTATTGTTAGGAACAGGCACAGGCAGCTTTGGCATACCTTCAAATTTCTCGATGAGCTCTGAACCTTTTTCGGTAATTAGTGCAGATATTAATGGAGACACAATACCAGATTTGGTAACAGCAAATTATACAGAGCATAGTGTAACGATTTTATTGGGTACAGGTACAGGCAGCTTCAGTGCTGGTACAGATTATATGACGGCACTTTACCCTTATTCCGTAATAAGCGCAGATTTTGACGGAGATACAAAACTCGATTTGGCTGTGGCTGCGTCAAACTATGTGTCGGTATTACTTGGCACGGGTATAGGTAGTTTCAGTTCTCCCACTAACTTTGATGTTGGTAGCACACCTAGTTCATTAACAAGCGCTGATTTTAATGGTGATGGGAAAGCAGATATTGCAATGGCAGGAGGTGCTGATGATGTAATGATATTGTTGGGTACAGGCACGGGAAGTTTTGATTCTTCCACAATTTTTACCTCAGGTCTTGCTCCCGTTTCAATAATTAATGCAGACTTTAATGGAGACGGAAAAGTGGATGTGGCGACAGCCAATATTAATTCAAACAATGTATCCATTTTGCTAAATGATGTTAATACTCAAGCCCATGATTTACCCTTTATTATATCAAAGTTGGAAGTTTATCCGAATCCTTCCTCAGGAATTTTTATTGTCAATTTAAAAAACAATACAGTCGAAACGAAAATTTGTGTTTATGATGCGTTTGGAAACTGTGTCTTTGATAAAGTGTCTATGAAAAACAGCAAAGAAAGAATTGATTTATCCCGTCAGTCTAAAGGGGTTTACAGTTTGGGAATAGAGTCTGAAAGGGAAATCACCATAAAGAAAATCGTCCTGCAATAAATTGTCTGTTCACGGTTCGTAGCACTTAGAAGTCCTATTACCCGCAGTTCTTAATACTTAGAAGTCCATTTACCCGCAGTTCGTAATACTTAGAAGTCCAGTGTTTTTATTGTCTAATGTTAAAGTTTTGAGTTAGCAATTTTTTTTTCGTACCATTGCCACCAACGAGCGGCTAAGTGATGTTGCCGACTTCGTAAAAAAAATTATAAAATTACAAGTGGCAAAAACAAATAAAAAATAATTTTCTTCCGCTGTGAAAGGTTTTTGCCACTACCTATTTTCAATGCGGGCTCAAATGCTCTGGCTGACTATGAACGGCTGTAGAGCTTAGCCGATGTTAG
>CAISYK010000558.1 GCA_903889605.1 uncultured Bacteroidota bacterium | reverse complement strand
TTTAAAATTTCTGCTAAGTCAATAACAAAAGGAGAAACATTAGTCTCTCGATTCTTAAACTTTTCTTCTAAGCCGTTTTCTGTAACAATTTTATGCCACAAAGTGCCTTCGCTATGCAATATTTCAACCAATTCCTCAGAACTCATATTGCCATATTTTAGAATTATTGAATCAATAATTTCCATTTCATTATCTGAAAAATCGGAGTCGTCAAAATCTTTTGTAGGTTTAATAACAGTCATACCTTCCGAAATCTTATCTACTTTAATGAAGTCAGAAAACAAGTTGCCATTATTAAAATTAATGTCAATATAAACTGGCTTGGAAACTGGTCCGAATTTCCAAACTTTATATTCAAGCCAAGTTATTGGAAGTCCTATTTCCTTTACAGAAGTTTCATCTAATAAATACAACAACTTGAGTAACTTGGTAATTGGTAGGCTATTTGTCTTTAAAGATAAATAAAGAAATAGATTGCCTAATTTTTTGAAGTGTATTTGGTGAATCGGTTTGTCTATTTCACCACTAATAGTTAATCCCATTCGACAAATGTAGATTATAATTCTTTTAAAGTCAAGGGAAATTGACTTATAATGTCAAGAAAAGGTTGAAAAAGGAAAAAGTGTGGCCGAACATAATTTTTGTAATCTTATTGCCATGAACTATAGCAAACGCTATAATCTCAATATCTATTCCTTTAATAGCCCAGAGCTTTTAATTATTGTCTTTGATAAGTAGCTACGGAATCCCCCTTGACCCTTCTTTTCTTCCCCTATATAGAATACCCCAGAAATTTGATTTTGATATCCAAGGTAAATTATATACTACCTATGACTAACTTTGTAAGATTAACCCCAATTATTATATCCGCAATTCATAAATAGTAATATATGGCAAATTTTAAGAAAGTTACATTTTCAGAAATAATTAAATATATTTTAATCTCCATCGTTCTTATAGCATTTTCATACTTCTTAACTGATTTGGTACCAGGCATTTCAGAATTTGCCACTATTTTCAGAATAATTCTTGGATATGTTGCTCTAATTATTCTATCAAAAACTTTACAGTCCTCAAAGCATTATTATAATATATATAAAGTGATTCATTTTCCAAGACTGTTTTATAACCTAGTATTAAAGGCTTATTATAAAATATATTTGGCTGGGACGATGAGTTTAATGGTAGTGGGGGCGGTAATTTATTTGGGGCTGTTATATATTCCTGAGCGAATATTTGATATTGATATAAATTTTGTAACTAAAGCATATATAGTCTTTACACTTTTTAGTATTATTTTCAGAGTTTTTGCTGAGAAAATATTTTTATTTACTGGTAAGTTGCATTTCAAAAAAGAAAACGAAAAAGAACATTATGAATTAATGGTCGGGATGATAAACAATGAGCGAATTAGATATGTCTTATATTTTTTTTACTTCTTTGTCCTTATTATATTTTCGTATATGAAGTTTATGGCAATAGATTTGTTCAAGCATCAAAACATACAAGACGCAATGTTGTCATCATTTGCTACATTTATTGCTTTTGACCGTTTGGTATTGAATAGGGCCCTCGTTTCTGTTAATATGAGAACGCATTGGGAAAAACTAATAAAGGTTCACGATAAAGACCCTAAATATGCTAAGGATAAAAACTATCTACGGCAGTTAAAAATTTCTCAAAAAAACATAAATTCAAAGGAATAAGACACTATATGATACTATTAAATAATTAATGTATTTTAAAATTAAAAAAGCCATGACCATAATAAATTTAATTAACCTATTGGATAGCACATTTGCAACATCATTTAAACATACCTCCCGTGTGCTATACGGAATAGATTTTGAAAACAGCAATGTCCTAAAGATAGTTGATAAGCTTAATGAACTTAATCATAATGTAATAAACAATATTAATACAGGAAAGCATGTAGGAGCACCAATCACAACAGATGATGTCATAATTGTTTTGAATACACTACAATCAATTATCAATCACTATAAAGCCATGAACAATATTGATGCTATTCCAAGCAAAACAAAGCTACATGACATGGTAAAAGACATCCGAGCTAACGAAACGGTAAATGTTAAGGGCTTAGCAAAAGAGGTTGTTCAAGAGGTTTTCCAACCAGTTAAATCCGATAAAAAACTGACTAAAAAAGAAAAATTTAAAGAAGAGGTAAATAAAAAATCCGATGAAAGGATGTTGGGAATGATGAAAAAGCGAGCAAAATAGATAGTTTAAGCCTTATTTTTGTTAAAAATTACAGTGCTAAAACAGTGCTAATTTACCCAAACAAACCCTGTTTTAGGGTACAAAAAAGCCCCTTAAAGTCAATTAAAGGGCTGTTTTTAGGTTGGTGGAGAATATCGGATTCGAACCGACCGCCTCTTGCATGCCATGCAAGCGCTCTAGCCAAATGAGCTAATCCCCCAATTAAAATGCGCTGCAAAAATATCAAATAAAACGCACTAAAAATATATTCCTTGAATTTTTTGTTAGAAAGATTTTTTTTCTTGCAAATAAATGAGTGCATCAATGCCGAAACGGCTATATTTATACTCTCTCATTAAAAGGGCAGGAATAGATTCACAAAAAGCATCTTATCTGGTTGTAATATACTCTAATTTGCACTTTGAAAGCATTCAATTTTCGGCCAACAATCACTGTGGTCGAATAATAAGTAATTGCCTTTGAATAGTTCTTACATCAATAATTAAACTTTAAAAACAGAAAATGAAAAAAAATCTACTAAAAGATTTAATGGCGGGAAGTTTTATCATTATAGGCTCTGCCTCTTTTGCCCAAACACTTACAGCAACAGGGTGCAATCCCGTAATTGGAGAAAGTTTCACTAACAACACATCAGCTTATGTGAGCCCTGGAACTGCTGGTGCCGGTCAAACATGGAATCTATCGTCTATGACATCAACAGCTTCGGCCTTAACTAGCTATGTGGCTCCATCTACAACTCCTTCTGGTGCAAGTTTCCCAAGTGCAAACGTTGCAGGCTCATCCGCAAGTAATACAGCCTATTACAAAACATCAGCTTCTTCACTTCAATTTTATGGAGGAGTATCTTCCACGGTGCTTTCTTATTCTAATCCTGAAGATTTTCTGCATTTCCCGTTCGCCCTTAATAATGCATTCACTGATACATGGAATTTGCAATATATAGTCAGCGGATACACTTATTACCGCACTGGTACAACCTCAGTTACTGCTGACGGATCTGGAACACTTATAACCCCTGCAGCCACTTTTACAAACGTAATGCGCGTTCACATGGTTCAAACTTATCATGATTCGGTATTCATGGGCGCGCCGACCATCTATAATTACAACAATGATGAGTACGTGTGGTATAAAGATGGTACTCATTGGCAGCTTGCAACAGTTTACACTCTTACAACAGATTTTGGACCATATACAGGAGGCAGTTATGCTGGATCAGGTAGTGTTGGAGTAAACAACATGGCAGATTTAATTAGTGCTTCAAGTTTATTCCCAAATCCGGCTACAAATAATGTAACTGTTGATTTTACTTTAATTGAAAATAAAAAAGTAGAAGTTCGTCTGTTTAACGCTATTGGCCAACAATCTGAGGTAAGACAAAGTGCAGATGGGTTAAAAGGTTTAAACACAATTCAGCTGGATATTACTGATTTACCCGAAGGAATTTATTTTGCTCAAATCATGTTAGAAGGAAATATTGCTGCTACTAAACGTTTTGTGATTTCAAAAT
>CAISYK010000557.1 GCA_903889605.1 uncultured Bacteroidota bacterium | reverse complement strand
TTCCCTTGTGATTTGTACTGTGTAGCCATTTTTTTGTTTTCGCAAATCTACAGAATAACACGTTTGAATTCTTAATTTAATTGACTGGTTATTAACATTTTAATTTTTAGAACTCCCCTAAAGTATATTAACAAATTTAAGAATACTGAAGAATACTTAAAAATAGTCGGTAATGTAGTCTGAAAGACTCAATGTGATTGCTATATGGAAAAAGATATTGAAAATGGTTTCAATATCTTTTTTTTGTACATGAAAAAGTCGAAAAAAAGTATGTTGGGGATGTAAATCAACCAATATTATTAAATGGGGTTCTCAGAATAAGAAGCAGCTATTTAAATGTAAAAATTGCGGTTTGTTATATAACCGACAAAACAAATCAGTCAAAATAATAATCGTTTTATTTGGTTTTAAAAATGGGTATTAGCACGGCAAACTCATAAAACGTTAGCAATAGATAGTTGATAGTCTAAAGATACTTTACAACGTTTATTTTATCCTATCTAAATAAAGCTCCACCTGTTTCCATTCTTAAACGCAAAAAATTACGTCTACGTATTGATGCGACTTATTTTAACCGATTTTGTGTTATTTGCTGCCCGGATAATGATCTTTGTTACACTCAATTATTTAGATTCAGCTATGGTGAATATGATGAAGAGATTAAAGAAGATTTAGCCAATCTTATTAATTTAGGTTTAGAAATTGAAAGTATTACATCAGATGGACACAAATCAATTTTAGAAGCAATAAAAAGAGCGTTACCCGATGTTATTGCGCAAAGATGCGTAGTTCATATTCAACGTATGTTTAAATTTGGATTACTTGCTATCCGAGACAAATTGCATGAATAGAGCTTAGACCATTAGTATTATATCTTCTAAAAATTAACACAAATAATGATAAATTGTTTCTGATTAATGAACTTGCCGATTGGCACAAAAGACATAAAAAATATTTACAGGAGCTTACTATGAATGATCTTACAGGAAGAACGTGTTACAAACACAAACTTTTAAGGAGGTCATATTTTACAATAAAGAGAGCGTTACCAAATATGTTCCATTATCTAAACAATTCTTATATCCCTCATACCACCAATGGCATCGAAGGCTTTGGGGGCACATGAAAAACCATTTGGAGAGGGTTAACTTTACAGAATAGAATTAACTTCATAAAATGGTATTTGTACTTCAATAATTTAACTTGAGTTTTTATCAGCCATAGACATAAAGTATAAATAAAAAAGTCGCTCAATTCGAACGGCTTTCTTATTTATTCTCCATGGATAATCATATTGCTGATAAGTTGCTCTCGAGGGGAGCTTATCTCCCCTTCTAATTATCGCGGCTGTTTTAAGGATTATTTTCCAAAATTCCTCTAACTATTTTTCAGTACATTACCTATAAAATCGGAGGCAGCTAAATTGCAGGCTGATAAGCGACGCAATTACTTATTGCAAATTGCTTTATTACCCTTACCCGTTCATTGAAATTAAAAACTCTTCATTTGTATGAGTGTTCTTAATTCTGTCACGCATAAATTCCATAGCTTCCACAGGATTCATATCCGACAAGTGTTTACGCAGGATCCAAACACGCTGCTGTGTTTCTCTATCAACCAATAAATCATCTCTGCGTGTGCTTGATGCAACAATATCAATAGCTGGATAAATACGTTTGTTAGCAATTTTGCGGTCGAGTTGTATCTCCGAATTACCGGTACCTTTAAATTCTTCAAAGATAACTTCATCCATTTTAGAACCGGTTTCTGTAAGTGCTGTAGCAATTATAGTAAGGGAACCACCGCCTTCAATTTTGCGGGCAGCTCCGAAAAAACGTTTAGGTTTATGTAATGCGTTGGCATCAACACCACCGCTCAATACTTTACCGGATGCCGGCTGTACGGTATTATAAGCACGGGCTAAACGGGTTATGGAATCGAGTAAAATGCATACGTCATGCCCGCACTCTACCATACGTTTTGCTTTTTCTAAAACAATATTTGCAATTTTCACGTGACGGTCAGCCGGTTCATCAAATGTAGATGCTATTACTTCAGCCTTTACACTGCGGGCCATGTCCGTAACCTCTTCAGGACGTTCATCAATCAGTAAAATAATTAAATATGTTTCAGGATGGTTTGCTGCAATGGCATTTGCAATATCTTTTAATAATACTGTTTTACCCGTTTTTGGCTGTGCAACAATTAATGCACGCTGTCCTTTTCCGATAGGTGTTATCAAATCAACAATACGTGATGATAAATTTTGCTGGGGATGGCCGGTCAGATTAAATTTTTCGTATGGGAAAAGAGGGGTCAAATAATCAAAAGGCACGCGGTCACGTACAAATGCCGGCTCGCGTCCGTTTATTTTTTCTACTTTAATTAGTGGAAAATATTTCTCTCCTTCTTTTGGCGGGCGGATGCTTCCGCGAACAGTATCACCTGTTTTTAATCCAAATAATTTAATTTGTGATTGCGATACATAAATATCATCGGGAGAGGTTAAATAATTATAGTCCGAAGAACGTAAAAAACCATATCCATCAGGCATTGTTTCCAATACGCCTTCACTCACAACTATACCGTCAAAATTATAAAGATCTTGTTGCCGCTGATTGTAACGGCTGCGGTTTTGATTATCTCTGCGTTCAACACCTGGATTGTCATGTGCCTGTTCAATTGTGTTTTCAGCCGTGTTTTCAGATGTGTTTTCAGCCGTGTTTTCAGATGTATTTTCAGAGTTGTTTTCCGAATTGTTTTCCGAATCCTCATGGGCAAAATTTCCAGTGACCTGTGTTTCTATTGGACTTGATACTATTTCTGGAGCAGTATCATTATTAGCGTGAACATCTTGTGGTTTATGGTTATTAGCAGAAAAATCCTCATCATGAAAAAATCTTGGTGAGGGAGTTTCTTTTGTTTTTGATTCTGTATCTATGTTCTCTAAACGCACTTTGC
>CAISYK010000556.1 GCA_903889605.1 uncultured Bacteroidota bacterium | reverse complement strand
CGAAAATTTTACTAAAAACGTGTCCAACAACAAAAAAAATCGAACTCTCATCAACAGAATAAAAATTCGCCCATATTGGGCTTATTATTAACTATTCTCAATATAACTCACGCTCATAGCAGTCAGCTTAAGGAAAAAGCTAGTATTTTTTAATCATAATTGGCTCATTTTGTATCATAAAGTAAGAAGTAATTAAATTCCTCTCGTGAATTAGCGTTCAGGAAAAATTTCCAACGCGCAAATGACGAAAATTTTACTAAAAACGTGTCCAACAACAAAAAAAATCGAACTCTCATCAACAGAATAAAAATTCGCCCATATTGGGCTTATTATTAACTATTCTCAATATAACTCACGCTATTCACGAGACTTCAATTTTTATGTCAGTTAATCTATAATTTAAAAGGCAATATTGCGAAGTGACAATTGCCGATAATTTGCATGCCTGCTTTTTGCCAGGTGCCGCAATGATGCTTCCAACTTATCCCAACGCTCACTAACATCTTCTTTTCCAAAAATATTCTGGTGCAAAATACTCAAAAATTCGTGAGCTTTTTCAGCAAATACTTTTGACCAAAGTAGCGGACTATATTTTTTTCGATCCTTTTCGTCTACTCCACGGACACAGAATTTGTACAAATTTCTGCTTATTACAAGCCGAATTAGCATCGAATAAATGTGTGCATATGCCAAATTTCGTTCAGCTAAATGTAGGTTGCCAAGGTCATAATCCCCTTTTAATTCTTTAAATAACAGTTCAATTATCCATCGGTACCGATAAAGTTGATAAATTTCTTCAGATGGATATACTTTTTTTGGAAGGTTCGTCACATAGGTATGCCATATAGACGCCTCTTCATCCCAAAAACAAACAACTCTAAAATTCATATAGATTGTTTTTATCTTACCTCCATCAGGACTGAACCTGGTTTTAAAGGTGCATAAAATATCAATCTCCCCTTTTTTGGGACATTTTTCGAGAAACTCGTTTAAGGGTATTCCTTTTTGGAAGTATTTTTTTACTGGAGAAGATGCAAATAAAATTTTGTTCACCTTTGGGGTGGCATTTTTTTTCAACCGGCTAACGAAAAATCCTCCGTAATGTTTGATTTTTCCAAAAGTGGAATTTGCATAGTACCCCAAATCAAATAGCAACAGGTAATCTTTGACCTTTGGGTCTATTTTCAGCATTTTTGAATCATGTACCCGTTCACCTGAAATTTCAATTGATTTTAGGGAATGCGAAATAGCACTATAAACAGCATGAATTTTTAATCCAGCTGCTGCACCCTTTGATCTTATAGCTGGAAACTCAGTGCTAAGTTTTTGACTCACCCGAATGATAGTGCTATCCTGAATCAAAATATCTTTCAAATTCTGAATCGGTCCCTTCAGCTTAGCAGAGCGATCCAAACCCGCGGAGTCAATATAATAGTCTAACATTTCGCGGAGGAATGTAACCATATCCTCGTTAAAACGGTTAAAAAAACTTTGAATTTTAATTTTATCTTTTGAATCTGAAGTATCGTCAAAATCAATGTAACGCCGATAAATTTCTTCTATGGATGGTTTTGAATGACTGCTGATACCGAAAACAAGGATGTATAACAAATATACAGGATTAAGTTTTCTCAGCCGCTTAACGTAACCAGAGCTGCGTGCTTTTTCCATTACAATGCCCGCGGAAAGCAAATTTGCTTGCCACATAGCCAGACGATTTTCCCCGTTTATCTTACGGGGTTTCATTTCTTTCATATTTTTGCGGCTTCAGCCGCGGCCCGCGATAGTATATATAGGTTTCTATTTCGTCCCGTTTTTGAAAATTCGAGCTGTAATACTAAGGCAAGTTGGAATTATGATGTAATCCTTAAGCTAACTCCTATGCAGTAATATCACTGAAGGCTATGCGGATCATCATCGCCCCGTCACCGCTGCTGGTGAGCCGGACCCCTTCCAGCCGGGCAGGGAATGTTGACCCGTCTCCCCGTATGAGTGTGGGGTTGCAGGTCAGGTGTTCTCCCTTCTTCAGCACTTTCACGAAATGGAGGTGCCACTGGTCGGCGTCTTTTCGTGCGAAAAATTTACTGAACGGTGCCTTTAACAGGTCTTTCCGCTCAACACCAAGGAGCATCACGCCGGTGAGGTTCACGTCTGTGATCAGTGCCTTGTCGTTGAGTGTGAGATAGCCGGTTGGAGCGAATTCGTAGAGGTCGAGGTACTTGGCGCGCAGTGCGTTGACCTCAGTCAGCGTTTGCGTGAGCTCTTCATTTTGAATTTCGAGCTCAATT
>CAISYK010000555.1 GCA_903889605.1 uncultured Bacteroidota bacterium | reverse complement strand
GACTGCATTATTATTTTTTGCCTTGCTGACGCTTTCTTCTTGTACGCATATTACTGATAAAGGCAGTTCAGCAGATCTTCCTACATCGGGTTCTACCAATGCCGACTCAGGCTCTCAGGTTGTGCAGGTACCTCATTTTTCTTCGAATAATATGGAGGTTAAAACGTTTGAAGTAAAAGACAGTACGGGTAAATCAAAAGGCTGGGGATATGACATTTATATAGAAAGCAGAAAAACTATTCACCAGCCAATTATACCTGCCATACCAGGCAATAGAGCATTTAAGACTGAAGATGATGCAAGGAGAATAGGGTTGTTTGCAGTAAATAAAATGAAAATAGAAGGTTCCTTACCGACACTTTTAGTAAAGGAATTAGACAGTTTGGGTGTTACAAAATAAAATTCCTAAAATGCCGCTATTTCCTATCGAATATTCAACATTATCCGCACAAGCTTTACTGAAGTTGATAATTTATAATTATGAAATTGATTCCAATTCATCAATTACTTTTTTGAAACGCGGATTTAATGATACCTACTTAATCTCCGTCAGGAAGCAAGGAGGCAGTGAAAGTCTTAATTTGAATGATGCTGAAGAAACAAACAAGAAGAATGAAACAACAAATACCGGAAAATATATACTGCGTGTATATAAACATAATTGGCGGAGTTTTGAAAGTATTGAAACGGAACTGAAATTATTAAATTACTTAATTGAAAAGCAAGTTTCTGTTTCCTTCCCGATAAAAGATAAACAAGCAAAATTTATTCAACTTATTCTGGCACCTGAAGGCATTAGATACGCTGTATTGTTTTCATTTGCTGAAGGGGGGCCAATCCGGAAATTATCAGCAGATCAATCTTTTTTATTGGGTGCGGAAACGGGGAAAATACATTCACTTACACACAATAAATCATTTGGAATAACAGCTCATAATTATAATATCGAAACGCAGTTTAATAATACGTTAACTATTTTAAAACCTCTGCTGTTTGATCATCTAAAGCAATACGATTATCTTCTTCAGCTTAAACATGATTTTCTCAATATTTTTAACAATTTAGATAAAAGAGAATTAAGGACAGGTATTTGCCACGGTGATTTGCAGGCGGAAAATTTTCATATCACCTTAGATAATAAATTTACTTTTTTCGATTTTGATTTTTTCGGAACAGGCTATTTAGCCTATGATATAGGCGTTTTTATGTGGTATGATCATAAAAATAAAACACCTGAAATAATAGAAGCTTTTCTGAGAGGATATCAAACGTATGAAAAATTATCGTTAATGGAGCTGAAACTTATTCCTTATTTCAGTACGCTGCGCGCGTTGTTCCAAATGACATTATACTGCCGAATAAATGATGGACAGCAGCTGCCATTATGGCCCGCACAGCAGGCTGCTGATTTTATCGGGAAAATAAACAGGTGGCATGACGAACATAAAAAGTAAAACTACATTAGAAGGATTACTTTTATCACTCCAAAGGAATTAAACTCCAACTTGCTCTTTGACAAAGAGTGCAAGTTCATTTATATTTAAGTCTTTACCTTTTACAGTATATTGCGCCTGATGGTATATGTCTTCTCGTTTTTCCAATTGCCTGTTGACAAAGATACGTAACTCAGGCTCGGTTTTATTTTCAATTAAAGGCCTTTTGTCTTTAGCATTGATCAATCTATTGACAAGGGAATCAACACTCATTTTTATGTAAACTGTAACTCCATTATTGTTCATCAGTTCCATATTGTTGTAGTAACAAGGAGTTCCGCCGCCGCAGGCAACTACAATATTATCTTTTTCAAGCAATCTTTTCAAAGTATTGTGTTCCATTGCTCTAAATTCCTTTTCTCCTTTTGTAGAGAATATTTCAGGAATAGTTTGTTTGTAGTCGCTTTCAATGAGTTTATCCAGATCAAAAAAATCGTAATTTAATTTTGCAGCAAGTTTTTCTCCTACGGTTGATTTACCGCTGCCCATGTAACCTATTAAAAAAAATTTTGCCATTAGTTCTGAAGTATTAGTAATTGTGAATCCTTAATTGGCTTACAATAATTTATGGAGATCAATT
>CAISYK010000554.1 GCA_903889605.1 uncultured Bacteroidota bacterium | reverse complement strand
ATTTGATTTTGAAATGACTGATATAAACAAGTTTAAGATAGCTGCCCGTTGTTTTACATACGAAGGCAATGAATTAACTTTTCTACAATTAAAAAATGCTAAAACAGGGAATGTAAAACCGATTGAAAACATTCTTAAAATCTACCCTTTCTTAAAATAATTATTTATTATTTTCATTTCAGTTCTGCCGTATAAACTAGCATTTAAACCCTACCCTTCTTACTCTACCTCTACCCATCATCTTCTTGGGTAGAATTCTGCCTTTTGTTATTTCCCAATTTTGTACTTGTTAACTCAAACAAGGTACACCATTATCCTATTTCATGAACAATCAATATTCTCAGAATGGGAGAAATTTCAAAACAAATCATAAACAAATGAACAATCCATTTGAAATTATTGACAGACGTTTAAGCATTATAGAAAATTTGCTTATAGAACTTAAACAACACAATCTAAAAAAAGAATTCCCAGAAACTCACGCTACAAAATTTTTAAATCGTCGGGAAACAGCATCCTTATTGGGAATAAGTCTCGGCTCTTTAAATTCCTATACGAAGAGTTCAATTTTAAAGGCTTATAGGATAGGCAATCGCGTTTTATACAAAGAGAAGGAAATACTTGAGGAGTCTGTTTCCCAAATTAAATCTTTCAAATATAGGAAAGGACTGATTGACTAATGGCCCATCCCGCAATCCACAACCACATTTTTATTGCTGCGAAGATCTCATGGCTGATTAATGATTCGCCTATCCGGGGATCGCCATTTACTAGTAAAAATAAACCACGTCATGCCAAAAAGTTCTATTAAAAAATTAAAACAAAAACAAACATGAAAACAGAAGAAAACATTTTAACTAAAAAAGTAAAACGAACAATGATTGACAAGGTCAAGGAAAGATTGGTAACAACAGGCGTTGCAACAAAAAAAATGGCAGACAGCGAAAATCCTGATCCGCTATGCCTGAGAGAGGAACACATCACTGAGCTGCTTGTCATTAGTAACAATGTTGATGTCTTTTCCATTAATGGAAAGTTCAAGGCGTATATGCCCGGCGCAGGTAAAAAAGTAAACGACATTGCAGAGGAGGGAATATTTCCGGCAGACATTGACGCCTTTCTGGAGACGCACGCAGAAAAAGCATCGGCACTTATTGATGCCTCAAAAGAAGCTAACGCACCAATAGAATGTTGTTCATTATCGGCTGTTAAGTCCCTTTTGCATTTGCAATCGGTCACTAACCTGAAGAAGTTTTTGGAAAAAAACGGGAAGTTCATTCCAGACGAAATTGCCTCGCTTCACTCGGTTGATGTTGAATATGAACATCTTTTGGCCGGGTTCAAGGTAAGTCGCCGGACACGCGTAGCAATTGCAAGGCTAAAACAGTACAGAATAGATTAAGCTTATTAAAGCGGGGGATAATGAATAATAGTTATTCCTCGCTTTAAATCATAAAAGTAAAAACCAATTCAAAAATAAAACCAAAAGAAATGACACAAAATATCAAAGCCACTTTTAAAAAAACAGATGAAGCAAAAACAAATTTAAACTGTGCTCACCGGCTTATAAAATCCAACGCAATAACTCCTGAAAAAAAATTAGTAGAGAAAGCCCCTTATGGTGGAATTCCTTTTTTCTTGCCTATTGAGGATGCTTATAAAGTCTTAGAATTTAGTGGAAAATGTTGCGCCAATTCTTTTTTTAAAGAAAACAAAAAGCACCTTCCGATGCCGGAGAAAAAATTACTAGAACTTTCACCCTATACTAAAGATGAGGATATGAATTTATTGAAGGGAAAGTTCATTATGGCTCCTTTCCTTTTAGATGTTATGAAATGCAATAAAATGCAAATGCTCTGTGTGGATGAGGAAACGGCATACTATGCCTATATGCTTATACGTGCCCGCACACAAGTGACACTAACAAAGAAATTTATGGAATACTTGCCGGATGGAGAGGCTCAATTGTTTCATGCGAACCGATGCTGTTTACTATTATATGCTCGCACCCAAGGGAGCTTAACACGACAATTTTGGGATGATTTACCATCTAATTTCGGACAACTATTAAAGTTAAAAAAAACTATCACCCGAAAAAAAGCCTTGTATGACATGGAATTGTATATCGGAATGAATCGCGATACTAGTGCAAACATTGTTTTGTTTGCGCCGGATATTGAAACGGCAAAAAAAATAGTAAAGGGACACAATGAAAACAATGAAGTTGAAGGGGGTCCAGCTTATCTTGGCTTTGGTGTACATGAAGTAAACGGCGGAGTAATTGAAAAAATCAGATCAATTGAACGAATTTACATTTAGTGTATTAGTGTAAAAGAAAAAAATTAACAATCAAACAAAAACAACATGATGGAAAATTTACATGAAGAGATAAACAATTCTCTAAACGAGGGCAGCAATGAGTCCAAGCCCATAACTTCGGAAACCGCAATAAAGCCAGTAGAGCATATCAAGATGCTCTCCAAGTTAATAAACCAAATTACTGAAGTTGACCTAATTATAGAGGCGAAACTGAAGCAGGGTGAAAAGCTGGAAAACAAGCACCTGCTAATCATTACTGTGAAGAAAATATTGGAGATTACAAGAGAAAACAACTGGGACATGTGTCTTCACCATGGTATCATATTTGTGTTCAACGGGGAATTTTGGAAGCAGTTGGATCGAGACGAACTACAATGGTTTCTTGGTTGTGTCGCCGAAAAGCTTGGTATAAATGAGTTTACAGCCATACTCCATTCTTTCAAAAAGCAACTTTTCTTACAGTTTATGTCTCAGGCATATTTTCCGAAACTCGAAAAAAGGGACGACATTGTTCTCATTAACCTAATGAATGGAACGTATGAAATATCCGCAACCGACAGCAGGCTTAAGCCGTTCGACAAGAAAGACTTTTTAACCTTTCAGCTACCATTTAAATACGACCCTGAAGCACGCCCCGAATTGTTCCTAAAATATTTAGACAGGGTGCTTCCCGATAAGAGTTGCCAATATATCCTTGCCGAATATCTAGGTCATCTCTTTATTTCCGTGAAAAGGCTCAATCTGGAAAAGGTTCTCTTTTTATTCGGAGACGGGGCCAATGGAAAGAGCGTCTTTCACAACATTGTTCGCGCACTTTTGGGAAAAGAATACGTTTCAAGCTATTCATTAGAAGACCTTTCTGGCGAGTATTATAGAGCCATGCTTGGCGGAAAACTTGTAAATTATGCAACTGAGATGTCGTCACATCTTAATTCCGACACATTTAAAAGGCTCTCATCTGTTGAACCGATACCGGCAAGACATCCTTATGGTCAACCATTCGTGCTGGAAGATTATGCAAGGCTGATATTTAACTGCAACTCTCTCCCGAAAGACATTGAGCATACGTTTGCATTTTTTAGAAGATTTATGATAATTCCTTTTACGGTCACAATACCAGAATCTGAAATGGACAGGCAACTCGCAACCAAAATTATCACTAATGAATTATCAGGCGTCTTCAATTGGGTACTTGATGGTTTGAACCGATTGTTGGAGCAAAACAAATTCACCCATAGCAAATTGGTGGAGCAGCAGATCAATCAGTTTGAGGCGGAATCTGACAACGTTAAAGTGTTTCTTGAAGAATATGGCTACGAGAAAAGCCTCGATAGGCACATTTCGGTAAAATTCCTCTCTGATGAATATGGCGAATTCTGCCGGAGCTGTAGATATAAGCCTTTGAATCACGGGAATTTCATAAAGCGCCTTGAGAAATTGGACATTGATATGGAAAAGAGAAACACGGGGAAGGTTGCATTTGTCCAAAAAAAGAAGTTGGAATTGCCTGAAAACAGTACTCAAGGGGCACCTCCTGCGTCACCTGCGTCACCCTTGGATTTCTTTGAACATGAGTAAGCTTGAATTTGACCCGGACCGCAGGAGCGCAGAATTCTGCCCCTGCGGGAAGAGTAACCACGATGGCAAGTTTGCCCCTTTCCTTGGGTACAAGGATAAAGGGCACTGCTTTAGCTGTCCTAAAACCTTCTTCCCCGATTCGCCCAAAGGTGCGCCAAGCATTAAGAAAAAGAAGGCTGTGGTGCCGATAGATCTACCGTCCTTCATGCCGCCGGAGGTGCTAAGGCAGAGCCTCGGTAAGTATGATGAGAATACACTCATGGTGTTTTTAAGCAAGCTCACAAGCCCCAAAACGGCTGTGAAAATTATAAATGACTATTTCATCGGCACGTCGAGGTTTTGGCGGGGTTCCACAGTGTTCTGGCAGATAAACATTCAGAAAAAAATTTTGAACGGCAAGATCATGCAGTACGCCTTATGTCCGGATGAGAGCAGTTCTATCGGACTAAACTGTTGCAGAGTTAGGGCCGACAAGCCCAAGATTAAGTGGGTTCACAAATTGATGAAGCTTTGGGATTTCAAACTCAGCCAGTGCTTCTTTGGAGAACACTTGCTGGCCAAGTTTCCCGACCAAAAAATTGGAATTTTGGAAAGTGAAAAAAGTGCTCTGATCGCCGCAGCCTACCACCCAGACATCATCTGGCTGGCTTCTGGTGGGGCGGGCGGCCTTTCGGATAAAAAAACGAAAATGCTTGAAGGTCGTGACGTGACACTGTTTCCGGACTTAGAAAAGTTTGAGGTGTGGAAGGAGAAGGCCGCTAATATGAGGAAGCAATTGCCAAAAGCCGTAATTAGAACCTCTGATGTGCTGGAAAGGATGGCAACAGAAGATGAGCGCGAGCAAGGTCTTGATTTGGCAGACTTCCTCATCAGAAATGAGTGGTCGAAGTACGGGAAAGCGCCCGAAACCGGATAGGAGCGGGTTCTGGGAGGTGTGAGAGGTGCCAGAGGTGTCAAGAGAAACCACACTTTTCAGGACGCAATCTGGGATAACACACACACCTTTAGAAACACCTCACACACCTCATGTACCTCAACCTTATGATGAGCAAGTTCCTTTCTGGTAATTGAGAAATTAATATTCAAAGCTAATAATGGAGAAGCAGAAATACTGGGCTGCGTGAACGAGATGCAACAGAAAGATTGAAACTTTTGGATTCACCCGAAGGCAAAAAAGATAATTATGAATTCCAAACTGACGAAAATATTTGAAGTAAAATATGACTATTGTTCATTTTAAAGCTAAGTATAAAGAGAATAATATGAAAAATTGGGTTACATTTGATACTGTAGAAACACGCTAAATGTTTAGTAAAATTGCAACGAATAAACTATATCATGAATGAACTATATATAGTAAGACACGGATTAATTGACTGTAAAACACTTATGTTAGATGAAGATGGAAAAAAATTGTCCGAAGACCTCGTTGTTATATTAAAAAGTATTAAAATTGATTTCATTGCAAGTTCAAGTGAAAAAAGGTGTATTGAAACATTATTGCCGATTTCAAAAGACAGAAGACTTCAAATTCAAACATACTGTAAGGAAGACTTTATCAATTTGTCTCCGTTGAAAGATGCGTTGCTTCATTATGATTCGACTTCGCTTATCTGTTATAGAATCGAAGAAATAAATTGTATTCTGAAGGTACTAAATCAAAATATATTTACAGTGGAAAATAAGGATAGTGGATATGAAAAAATTATTCATCTTTTCATCAACGACAGACAGGTCGTTGATTATAAAGAAATACCTACTAACTTTAAAAAAAAGAAATGCCAAACTTAAAGGGCTTTTGCGACTATGTTAAAAAGCCTAATAAAGCATGTGTTTTATCAATTGCAACAACCTCTATAGTAAAAGTGGTTACTTCTATAATCATGTGGATAATACTAATGGACTAATATTATTCTTAATTAAAATTTTAAAATCAATTATGATGCAACTTACAAAAAAATTTAAAACACTGTTTATTGCTTTCGCTTTTATACAGCTCAATTCATTCGCACAAACGTTCGTAAATGAAGAATGGGCAAGCTATAGTGCATTATCTGATACTATTGATATAGCCCAATCGACCATTGACAATAATGGAAATGTCATTATTACAGGCAATATCCTTGTTGCAGGTCAACAAACCAACATTATTACAACCAAATTAGACCAAAATGGAAATATTATTTGGCAACAACAATTTAATGGCCCCTCCAATGGGATTGATTACGGAACAGCCATTACTACTGACGATAACGGAAATATTTTTGTCGCAGGAGCAACATATACAAATGCAACGTTAGACCAAAACTTCGACTTTGTTTCTATAAAATATAGTTCAAGTGGAGTCCTCATGTGGACAAAACAATTTAATGGCACAGGAAATGGTTTTGACGAACCTTCTGCCATTACTGTAGACAACTCAGGCAATTTATTTGTTACAGGACAAAGCAAAGGACAAGGTAGTTTGCAAGATTATGTAACTATTAAATATAACTGGTATGGTATAGAACAGTGGGTAAAAAGGTATGATTTCGCAAACCTCGATGACATACCAAGTGCAATTGTTGCAGACAATTTAGGGGGTGTTACTGTTACTGGAAGTAGCGATAGTAGTGCGACTTCCGCTGATTATACAACCATAAAATATGACATAAGTGGCAATCAAACGGCCATTCTGCGCCATTCACTTGCAACTATTGGGTTAGACAAAGCTACTTCTATGAAGAAAGACTCTTCAGGAAATATTTATATTACAGGCGGGGAGTATATAAACGGGAACTACCTAGATATTAAAACCATCAAGTTAAATTCAAACTTGGCAGTACAATGGGTACAGACATACGATGGAGCAGGGTTCGATGACTTGGCTAATTCCATTGACATTGATGAAAATGGGTCTGTATATGTTTCGGGATACACAACCATAGTTAATGGGGGAAAAGAAATTTTACTATTAAAATATCAAAATAACGGAACAGAAGTCTGGATTAGAAAACAAAGTGCAACCGATGGAAGCAACATAGCCGAAGCAAAAAAAATTACGATTGATAATAATGGTAATGTTAACTTAATTGGAGAAATAAGTAGTGGAGTAAACAAAAATTCAATTACCATAAAATATGATACCGATGGAAACAAAAAATGGGAAAAAACTTTTAACCGAACAGGAAATGAAAATATCAAACCGCTTGATATTAAACAAATCGATGATGTTGTTTATGTGACTTCAAAATCAAAAATGGGGACACAAAACAAATTTGTAACCCTACAATACAAAGAATTAGTGCATCCCAACGTACCGGTATTCGATTCAACCGGAAACCCAACTCATATTGCAAATGAAATAATCGTTCGTTTCGACCGAAGTTCAATGTTAATGAATTCAGTTAACTCAAAAGCAATAGAGTTTGGGACACTTAATAAATTTGTAAATAATACCACAATTGCCCTTATGAATTCTAAGTTTGGCTTAGCTACCTCGACAATGGGTAACTTTACAACGATAAAAGTTTTCAAAAATCTTACACCAAATGATTCTATTTCAATCAGCCGACTTGGCGACACAGTGAAAATTCCTGATTTTTGGGCCACTTTTATAATTGAGCTTCCCACCAATTTGCAAGTGGAAACTAGCGCAGACAGTTTAAACAAATGCACGCCTAATATTTGGTATGCTGAATTGAACAATGTTTATGAAATGACGAATATTCCAAATGATACAAAGTATGCAAATGAGCAAGCAAGTTTACATCCAACACCAACATATTCTAATGCAAACATTAATATAGAATCTGCTTGGGGCAAAGAAACCGGAAAGTCATTTATTAAAGTGGGGGTATATGATTCTGGTATTGACCAAGGCCATAGTGATTTAAATGGGACAGTTAATGGGGGCTTTGATTATACAACTTGGACAAGTTTATCAGCCCCTTACGATGGTTTAGGACACGGAACGGCTTGCGCCGGGATAATTGGCGCTTTAAGAAACAACAATACAGATATTGCAGGTATTGCAGGTGGTGATGTTGCAAATAATACAACTGGATGTAGCTTATATAATATGCGTATTGCCAATGATAGTGGCGTATACATTAATGACACCTGGATTAATAACGCGATAATAGGTGGGGCTAAAAGTATTAGTAGCGGTGGGTTTGGCTTAAATATTATGAGTAATAGTTATGGCGGCGTCAATAGCAGCAGTTTGTTACATGATGCTGTTGAGTTTGCAAATAATAACAAAGTTACTTTTATAGCAGCTCGTGGTAATGATGGTAATGATGTTGCTAGTTATCCAGCATGTTTTAGCGACCAATTGGTAATAAATGTTAGCGCAAGTGGCACTGACGGAGAGTATAAATCAACATCTAATGGAGACAACTGGTGGTCATCAAGTTATGGAAAAGGCGTTGATGTCATGGCTCCTGGGAGTACTGAAATTGTGACCTCTCTTAAAAGTGGCTCAAATAGTACTGAAACGTTTAATGGAACTTCTGCTGCAACTCCACACGTTGCTGGTGTTGCTGCTTTGATGATGAGTTATTTGAATAATCCTAACATGCCAGATGCCTTTATAAATCTCGCCCCCGAAGATGTTGAGGCTATTTTACAACTTAGCGCTACGGATAAAGGGGTAGCTGGATATGACGATTATGCGGGTTGGGGGTTGTTAAACGCAGGGCAGGCAATGAATATAATTGAAAAGCCAAAATATAAAATCCAACACATTCAAACATTTAATAATGCCTCCACTACAATAACACCCTCATTATATCAAAGCCAAACACCCATTATTTTAACCAAAAATTATCAAGGTGTTGCGGCAGGTCAATATTATGCAGATATTTACCAATCACTTTTCACTTTAGATTATACCTTATCAAGCCCTACAGATCAGATACTTCACATGTGGTCGCGTTCCAGTTCTTCTCAGGGCTGGAGCTTGTTAAATCCTATTAGTACTGAAAATTATGTAGAAATTGTATCCGCAACTAATACTCATGCTGTACTCCGAAATTATTTTTATCATTTAACAGGAACTTATCCATACAACCAAGCAATGGATGTTTGGTTTCCAAGTAATGGTAATTCTAATGCAGGATTTACTCTTCATACTTATGACCCCAATGCGCTAGGAATCAATGAAATTAAAAACCAGAACACCTTAAATCTGTTCGATGTGTTTCCAAACCCTGCTAGCAATTCTGCTACTATTGGTTATTATTTGCCTGAAAGCAAAAAAATATCTCTCCAACTCTTTGATATTCAAGGGCGTTTAATAAAAACTATTTTTGAAGGGGAACAACAACAAGGTATTCACGCTTGCGAAGTTGATTTAAAAGGTATTGCTCAAGGTTTATATGTTTATTCTCTTGCAACGGAAAAGATAAAAATGCAGAAAAAATTAAATGTTATGCATTAAGTTTAGCCTGAAATAATAATGAAACCACCAAAATTTAAGACTTTAATCCTTGTTACTTTTAACCTATTGTTGCTTTGGGAGGTGGGGTGTAAAAAAGATCCTCCCATTTCCAATGATGGCGGTATTTGTGAAGATTTCCCAATATCAACAAGCCAATTAGGGTATCAATACCAAATTCGGAATTCAACATTCAACATACATGCTCCATGTTTTAATCCCAACAATTCTGCTGAAATTGTTCTTACCACTGGGGACAGTATAATTACCTCAGGGAATAATCTATATTCGATTAATTTCAATACAGGTCAAAAAACATTTTTAACAAATAATGTTTTGGGGCAACCTAAATGGAGTATAAAAAATTGGATTGTTTTTAACAGAGCAGGTAGCCAAATTTGGAAAATAAAATCAAACGGAGATAGCCTCACTCAACTTACATTTATTTATGAAAACTATTCCCCAGAATGGAGTCAAGATGGGACAAAACTTGTTTATAGACAAGTGATAGGTTCAATGTATTGCATTATGCTAACAACAGCAAATGGTTATAAGTTAGATTCAATCCCCAACTCATTTTACGGAAATGGAGCGTGGTCAACCAACGACACGAAAATTGCAACGGTATTTAATGCATCAACAGGACACAACATTGGCTTGATTGACATACAATCAAAAACTATAAATGCAATTACTTCTTTTTCTGAACAATCTTCAACAGGTAAAGCCATTATAACAAGTATGGATTGGTATAATGATGCACAATCTCTTATTTGGTCTTCTGGTTATGGCTTATATAAAACAAATGTAAACACAGGCACAACAATCCAGCTAAAATTTGGCTGTGATCGAAAATGTTATATGTATCCAAGTATTTCGCCAGATGGGCAAAAAATTGTTGTTGAAAGAGTAGACAAAAAACAACTCAATCAAAATACTATCTATGTGGAATCGAACCTTTTTATGATGGATACAAACGGAGAAAATGAAACTAAAATTAATTACTAACCCCTTTAGAGGAAAACCATATTATGAAAAGACGAATGTGTATACTGGCAATATTACTATTTAGTTTTTCGGTTTACGGGCAGCAAAATATTGGCGTCAAAGTCAACGGAGGACTTAGCGGAATATTCATTTATGATAATTCCACACAACAAATAAAACAAAAGTCTTACTTTGTGGCATCAGGACAAGGCGGACTGCTATACAATTTATCTCTTGGCAACAAATCGTTATTTGGAGCAGAATTTCTGTTTATACAAATTGAGGGAAAAGGGCGAAGTGAAATTCCATTCACAGACCAAAATGGAAACCCCACAGGAGAATATGGAGTTGACAATTTTTTCACACACATTACTTATGTTGGGCTACCAATCTATTATGGATTTAAAATCAAAAAACTGACACTAAATCTTGGGGCCCAAACAGCATATGCAATTGCGAGTGGTGGACGAGAAAAAGGACAAGCAGCGGATGGCTATGGGGGCATTACTACTTGGGATAATAAATTCGACAAATTAAACATTGATGCTTTTGATTTTGGGGCAAGGGTTGGGTTGATTTTTAATCTGACAAATAGATTTGCAATTGAGGGAACCTATTATTACGGGATAAGCAATATTTTAAAAAAGAATGTTAATAATAGTGAATTGAAATGGAAAATTCAACAAATTACAATAGGACTTCATTACACTTTCTTTACCATAAATAAAAAAGAAATTTAGTACACTAAGTGACCTTTTACAATATGCAAGAATTTTTAATCCAAAACTAAAAGCGTTAGTATGTAAATTCCTATAAATTCCCATTTTCTGCGTAACTATAAAATTCGTCTTGGCAGAAAACGATATGATCTAAAACCGCAATTCCTATTATCTTTCCAGCTTCCTTTAATGATTTGGTCATTACATCATCCTCGTTACTTGTTGTCATATTGCCAGATGGATGGTTATGGGCTATTATTATAGAGTCCGTGGCGTTTACAATTGCCCTTCTGAAAACCTCCCTTGCATGAACAAGGCACCCAGACAAAGTGCCGACAGAAACCAGATCTAGATATTTGAAATGGTGGTTCCTTTTCAAACCTAGCACAAAAAAATGTTCTTTGTCTTTGTCTATTTCATCCAACGTATCAAAAACAGCTATAAAAATCATATACGCTTTTTCAGCAGAATTGACCTTGTTGTTCTTAAATTTTGTGTTTATTTCTACAATCATCTTTTAAATTTTATCTAATAAGTGCCAGATTTTTTCCTTTAATTTTTCTATTTCAACTCCATTGAAAACGAGTCTATACCGTGGTTCCGTTGTGAAAATTGTTTTTTCATCATCAATCACTGTTTCTGTTAATAAATCACGCAAATTTTTAATTTGTTCAATAAT
>CAISYK010000553.1 GCA_903889605.1 uncultured Bacteroidota bacterium | reverse complement strand
AGGGATGGAATCTCCATCTCTCACTTGAAAAAAAATTATTTTCCCTGCCAAGGGTTGCATTTATAAGTTGAATTTACGTTTTTGGGTTCAAGTTTTGGGTTTAAAATCCCTCCGAACCTCAGCGAAGCAGAGGAATTACTACCTAAAAAAACGCATTATTCTGCCAAAAAAACGATGCTTTGGTTCCCCTACCCTTCGGCAGGACTGGCTGGGCTTTTTTACCTATCCTTTTTTTTGAGACTGATACTTAATGGATTAGCGGTTATTTCAGCATATTGATTACGGGTTTTGTAAATATCAATTGCAGTATAAATCGCTTTTCTGAAAGATTCTTCAGAAGCCATATTTTTTCCTGCAATATCATAAGCCGTACCATGGTCTGGGGAAGTCCTGACAATTGGCAGCCCCGCTGTAAAATTTACTCCTGAATTGAAAGCAATGGTTTTAAATGGAATCAGACCTTGATCATGATACATAGCAAGCACAGCATCAAAATTTTTATAGGCGCCATTACCAAAAAAGCCATCCGCCGGATAAGGGCCGTAAACCAACATTCCGTCTTCTTTAGTTTTATTGATAGCCGGCATAATAATCAGCTTCTCCTCATCACCAATTACCCCGTTATCGCCGGCATGAGGATTTAAACCCAGCACAGCAATTTTCGGCTTTCTAACAGAAAAATCCTGAATTAAAGAGTTATGCAGTATTTGTATTTTCTTAATTATTTTTTCTGTAGTCAATTCCTTTGCTACACTTGCCAAAGGAATATGCCCCGTAACCACAGCCACACGAAAGTTATCACTTATCAAAAACATCAGACTGCTGCCGTTTTTTCCAAACTTTCCCTCTAAATATTCGGTATGTCCGGGGAATTTAAAATCAGGAGATTGTATATTTTCTTTATTAATAGGCGCGGTTATCAATACATCAATCATATTTTGACTAAGCGCATAAGCAGCAGCCTCCAATGATTTTAATGCATATGTGCCTCCACTCTCTGTTTGCTTACCGAGTTCAATAATAACATCTTCTTCGTAAACATTAATAATATTGGCACGTTTGTGATTTATTTCCGAAATACTTCGTATTTGGTTGAAACTAAAATCTTCAATGTTAAGAGCTTTCCTATGGTAAGATGCAGTTTTATTCGAGCCAAAAATGACCGGAGTGCATATTTCGAGCATTTGCGGATCCAGGAATGTCTTTATTATTACCTCTAAACCAATTCCATTAATATCGCCCTGCGTAATCCCAACTATTATTTTTTCTTCTGTCATATGTTTTATCCAATATTTAAATAATGTTATCTCTTTGTCAAAATTTATTTTTGTACTTCATAATAATCATAAAATTATCTGTGAATGATATGAAATTATTTACTTGTATCACAATCATTCGGAAAGCGAAATTACCAATTATAATTAATTACCCCTTTTTCTCTTAATAATGTCTCATGCAATCCTTGTTTCTTTTCTGTAAAATTTCTATTATAGAAACGCAAAAGTACAAAACAAAAATAAAAATGTATGCTGTTACTTTTTAGTTTAACTGCCGGTTCAATTTGCCTGAAAATTAAAGGAGGATTTTTTGAATTCTATCTGGACTGTGAAGCTATTCTTCCCAAAACTGACCAATTTATCTGCAAATCGTTATACATT
>CAISYK010000552.1 GCA_903889605.1 uncultured Bacteroidota bacterium | reverse complement strand
TGCCGGCACTTATGCAGTCACGTCAAAGCATATAAACAGCATATTTTACGGTGCTGTGATTGCAGGGCTGAGAATTAATATATTAGAAAAATAAAAACTGAGTAAATTATTGCGGCCAACTTAAAATGCAGCACTTATGCTGAAATTAAAAACAACTGAGTCCTACAATTGAAATATACAAAAGATGTGTAAGTGAAAAATTAATAATCTTTAAAAATAATAATTATGAATATCGAAAAAATAATAAAAGAAAAACAAGGCACTATAATAGATGTGCGGTCTCCGGGAGAATTTATGGGTGGAAATGTACCCGGCTCAATAAATATTCCTTTGCAGGAAATTCCTCAGCGTGTAGAAGAGTTAAAAAGCATGAAAGCACCATTAGTCCTTTGCTGTGCATCCGGAGGAAGAAGCGGACAGGCGCATAATTACCTTGTTCATCAAGGAATTGAATGTTACAATGGCGGCTCATGGTTAGATGTAAATTATTATAAATCTCAAATAATTTAATAAAATGTTAAATACAATAAAACAATTATTCGGACTGGGTCCAAAAGTGAACTATTCTGACTTAGTAAAACAGGGTGCAATTATTTTGGATGTCCGCAGCAAAGGAGAATATGGCGGAGGTCATATCAAGGGATCAATAAATATTTCTGTTGACCAGCTGAGCAGCAGCTTATCCAAACTGAAAGACAAAAACAAAGCAATAATTACTTGTTGCGCATCAGGCATGCGCAGTGCTTCGGCAAAAAGTATTTTAAAATCAAATGGCTATAAACATGTCCACAACGGCGGAGCTTGGAACAGTCTGCAAAATAAAATAAAATGATAAAGCAAACACTTTTAACCGGCTGGGATTTTATGCGCTGGTTTCGATTGGGATTAGGTGTTTTCATTGCCATTCAAGCTGTTCAAACAAAAGATTCGCTTTCGGGGGCAATAGCTGCATTCCTATTATTTCAGGCTGTGACCAATACCGGATGCTGCGGGGCAAGCGGATGCGCCGCGCCTATAATTAAAGACAAAACAGACCAAACAGAAGAAGTCAAATTCGAAGAAGTCAAATAATAAAAAAGCAGATTTCTCATTAGCAACAACACTAAAACCTAAAAAAATGGCATCAGGATTTTCAGAAATAATTAAAAGCGACAAGCTTACTTTGGTTGACTTCTCTGCAGAGTGGTGCGGACCGTGCAAAATGATGAAACCAATTTTGGAGGAATTAAAAACCAGTATCGGAGATAAGGCTACAATTTTAAAAATTGATGTCGACAAAAACCCAAAAGCCGCAAGCGCATACCAAATTCAAGGGGTGCCCACTCTTATACTTTTCAAAAACGGAGAAATATTATGGAGGCAATCCGGTGTGGTTCAGGCAAGCAGTCTGCTTCAGATTATTAAACAACACTTAAATTAAAATAAATGAAGAATTACCTAATTATTGCAATATCCTCCTTTTCTGCCTTATTAAGCAGCTGCTCAAACGGGCAAACTGAAAAGTCCAATACAAATCTTTCCGCTGCCGAATTTGAAGCTAAAATTAAAGAAATGCCTTCCGCCCAAATAATTGATGTACGCACACCTGAGGAGTTTTCAAAAGGACATTTGATAAACGCAAAAAATTTTGACTGGCGGGGAAATGATTTTGACAAACAAATTGCAGCTCTCGACAAATCAAAACCTGTTTTTGTATACTGCTTAAGCGGAGGCAGAAGTTCATCCGCATCGACCCATATGCGCTCTGAAGGTTTTAAAGAAGTGTATGAACTAAATGGAGGCATTATGAAATGGAGAGGCGCAAATCTACCGGAAACCACCGAAAATACAACAACTACAGCAGGCATATCCAAACAGCAATTCGACGAACTGCTGAAATCCGACAAATTAGTCTTGATAGATTTTTATGCAGAATGGTGCGCACCCTGCAAAAAAATGAAACCATATTTAGAGGAAATTTCAAAAGAAATGTCTGACAAAGTCATTGTAATACGCATCAACGCTGATGACAGTCAGGGATTATGCAAAGAATTAAAAATTGATGCCCTCCCGGTTTTACAATTATATAAAAACAAAACTATAATTTGGACCAACAAGGGATATATCGACAAAGCAGATGTAGAAAAACAAATATTAAAACCGTCTAAATAGGGCTTCCTCAGCAAGTCAAAACCACTATTATTAATGGAGTATAGGACATAAAACACTTACAAACTATTTTGCCTTTATACGTAAATACCCTTGCATCAAAATTTACAATATAGAGACATAGAAAACAAAATTTAGAAGAAATGAATAGCTTACCATAGTTTTCTTCGCCAAAGACGAAGAAAACTATATTTTATGTTTTTTATTTACCTCTTTTAATCTATTTACTATGTTCCAATGCGGTTTTTATTTGAGTACCGCTTTTTGAGTGCCCCACACTTTATCGAACTCGGGTAATTAATGTAATAATATCCATTAATAATAAAAAACGCCCCGCATTTATTATGCAGGGCGCTTTTAAATTTTCAAATTATTTACTATTTCTGCTCTCCTTTTTTTTCACCTTCTTCTGCATTAGCAGCTGCTGCTGGAGTCACATCCTTCAAATAAACTAAAGAATAATCTCTATAACGCATAGGGTTGGAGAATAAGTTATGTACATTAGATTTTACCAGGCGGTAGTTTTCGCCATACCAAAGCATCATAACCGGCGACTCATCCATTAATATTTGTTCCGCTTTCATAAAATCGGCATAGCTTTCTTCATTTGTTTTGGCGGATTTTCCTGCTTCAAACAATTTATCAAATTCGGCATTTTTGAAACGTGATGTATTGGGCCATGAAGGCTGTGTATTGTCACTAGGAACACCAGCGCCGTAAAACATCCATAAAAAGTTTTCTGGACTAGGGAAATCAGCAATCCAAGATGCACGAAAAATTTCGGAACGCCCGTATTTTTCATCTTCTAATTTTTGTTTCAGAGAGGCTACAATTTCAAAATCAATATTAACATTTAAAACATTCATTAATTGTTTCTGAATTTCTAAAACTACATCAGTGCTTTTTAAGCCGCCGCTGTTTAACTCCACCTTAACTTTCGGAAACCCTTTGCCATTTGGATAACCGGCTTCAGCTAACAATTTTTTAGCCTCTTTAGCATCAAAATCATAACCTTTAATTTTGGTAATGTCGTATCCTTTAAATGTTGGCGGACATATACCATTTATGCCGGGACCATACGCTTCGCCTTTTAATACTTCTTCAATAATTTTATTTCTATCTATGGCATAGGCAAATGCTCTGCGTACCTTAGGATTGTTGAAAGGCTCTTTTGTAAGATTAAACAAATAATACTGACTTGCCATTTCCGGTAAGCGCTCCAAAATATATTTTGGTTTTTTGTTTTGAAAATCTGTAATTTCCTTTTCAATCATCTCTTTAATAGCTTCAGATGGGAGTTCAACAACTTCAGCTAAAGCACCATTTTTGAAACTCTCTAGTTCCGCCTTTTTAGTCGGCAAAAAGCCAATGATTATAGAATCGAGAAATGGAAGTTGATTCCCTAATGAATCGGAATCATGGTAGTTATCATTACGTTTCAAAATAACTTTGTCATTTCCTTTGTTTTCAACAAAAACAAAAGGGCCTGTACCAACTTTGCCGTTAAGTCCGTATTTTTCAACAGACTCTTTAGGAATAACACTGGCTGCAGGAGATGCCAAAACATATAAAAATGAGGTGCTTGGGGCAGTTAATGTAATTTTAACAGTGTAATCATCAATGATGCTGATCCCTTCAATTTTTCCATTAGCCTTGCCTTTGCTTGCTTCAAAAAACTTATTAGCTCCCACAACCCGGTCCTTAAAAGAAGCGGCAAAGTTTGCATTATCCTTACTGTCAACACATAATAATTCAAAAGAGTATTCTACGTCTGAGGCTTTTAATTCTCTGCCTTTGCCTCCGGAGAAACATTCATTATCCTGAAACATCACCCCTTTTTTTAAATGAAATGTATAAGAAGTGCCGGCTGCATCAATATCCCACTTTTCGGCTAAACAAGGGATTACAGAAAGGTCTTTCGGATTAAACTTTACTAGTCCTTCATAAATCTGGTTTGCGATATGGTTAAATACAATATCGATAATAGATGCAGGGTAAAGCGTTTGATATTGTTCAGTTTCGTTAACTATCAGTGTTCCGCCGTAAACTTTATCGCCTTTAGCAGTTTTTGTTTTCGATTTACCATCGCCAGTAGAGCATGAGGTGTAAAACACGGCTAATGAAAGAAAAGCAAACAATGATTTTTTCATAAATTAAAGTGTATATATTAAATGTCTTTTTTTTA
>CAISYK010000551.1 GCA_903889605.1 uncultured Bacteroidota bacterium | reverse complement strand
TGCGTCAAACCATTCTTTTGTGGGTTTAGAATTTGCCAATAAATGCGAGAGAAAATCGGTTAATTCAATAGCTTGGTTTATATTTTCAACAGGTTTACCGCTTAGCAATCCCGCTGATTTTTTGCAAACTTCTTGTAGAGACGCGATTTCAACCGACAATTTTTGTAAGTTTGCGATAGTTGCTTTTAAATTACCAGTAATATCAGCATTGGTTTGGAATTCTGTTGTGTTGAGAGTAGTTTTTGCTTTTTGTAATAAGGTTGTTATTTTTGAGCGAATATCACTGGCCATCAAAGAAAAAAAATCTTCAGAATACTTTGAAGAGAGCTCTTTTACCAGATTTTGGTGTTCAGCCTTATAAATTTTATATTTCTCCGCTCTTGCTGTAAGACGGGCGATATCGTCTTTTAATACCCATGAAATTGGTATCGTTGGTGATTTAGATGCAACCTCCAGAATTGTGATGAGATTTTCTGAATATTGCATCGATATTATCTGATCTAATTCCAATTTCTCAACGTATTTAGATACACAATCATTAAGAACTTTCAACCCAGGTAGTAAGTTTTTTAAATTCGTTTCTATATCATGTCGCAATTCATGTGTAACATTCGAAACATTAGAACTCCGCCATGGATTTGTTTCATAATCTTCGCTCATTTTCCCAATAGTCCCGGCAAAGTTTGCAAGCAGACTTTTATACTTGATTAATTTTTCAGGAGATGTCTCACCCACATTATTCAATTTAAAAATGATATCGGTAATACTGTTAAGTTTTGCTATTTTTCCATTTACTTCATATATAGAGCTACCCAGAGGATCGACATTTGTATGAAGTTCAGAGTTATATTTATTTAAGGTGTCCCTGGCTGTTTTTAAAGATTCAAGGCGAAAAGGAATATCATCCTGCAATTTGAATTTGCTAAGGTTTAGTGTTTGATTTAGTTCACTTAAGATTTCCTTTTTATTAGCTTTGTAACTGTGAAGATTAAGGCAGAAATTTGAGAGTCCTACTTGTGAAAGGCGTTTATGGACCACCTCCAATGCTGCCATTTTTTCTGAAACAAAAAGGACCTTTTTCCCATCGGCTAAACTCTCTGAAATTATGTTAGTAATCGTTTGGCTTTTACCAGTACCAGGAGGGCCTTGTAAGACAAAACTAACACCTTTTTTAGAATATAAAATAGCATCTTGTTGGCTCGAATCCGCATCTAACACTTGATAGGTATCAATTGGTTTGGTTTTTTCATCATGCTCAAAATTGTCAAATTCTGAGGATAACGTAATAATCCCACTTTTGTCACCAGATAAAGCTCTAACTATCATATTTGACGCGATTTTGGCTTTATTCTCCTCTAAATCTCTATACATATTAATTTTCAAAAAGGAAAATAAACTCAAGCCAACATCAAGGGAAATATCCCATCCGTTCTTATTAACAATTTTTCTCATCTCGGAAAAAAACGAAACAATATCACCCTCATTACTATCGAAATCAGGGATTACAATACCAAAGTCATTTTCTAATTTATGTAACAGAGTTGGATTAATAACAATTTCGTCTTCGTGTAAGGAAAGTACAAATGGTGAAGTTATTGATTCGAGAGATAATGTCACTGGGATAAGGATAATAGGAGACAAAAGTATTTGATCCGAATCTTTACTTTCTTTCCATTTTAGGAACCCAACTGACAAATATAAAATATTAACACCTTGTTCCTCTGCAGCCAGTCTGGCCTTGCTCCGTAAATTTGCCAAGGTTTTTTGTTGTTCGCTGAGACTACGATCTGTTTCGATATCCCCTCGATAAACAAAACCACCTCTTAGAGAGTCGGCATCATCAAAATCATTTTGGTTTGAATGAGCAAATGTCAAGACTTTTTCATTGATAACAAGCTTAGAATAAAGTTCTGCTGAGTTAGGGGATGTAATCTTAATGTTTGATCGCTTGGTTTCACGATAATTAATTAACCTGTTTTTTTTCCCCAGATCAAGTAAACGCTTCTTCCATTTTTCTATATTTACATCAACATTCGCCATTGGTAGTCACCATTTGTCAAAATTTTGATCATTATTAAAATAGAATCATGCATGGAGTGATAACAACAAGCCCCACAATTTTCAAGTCAATTTATTCCCCAAAGTTGCCTTTTGCCAATTATAAACCTTGAGTGGATACCCGTGACGAAAAGAAGCATTCTAGGAGTCTGCTGAAAAAGTGGTCAAGTTCCAAACATTCTCAGCAGGGAGAAAATCGGGTAAAAATAAGGCAATCCATTCACCAGGAGTGCCGCCATGCTCGGAAAACGCAAAGCTCAAGCCAGCCTATTTGATGCAATTGGAC
>CAISYK010000550.1 GCA_903889605.1 uncultured Bacteroidota bacterium | reverse complement strand
CCTGAATGTCAGTCGCGAAACTTTTAACTCTTTCACCTTCCCAAATTTTCTTTGTCTCTTTGTCGCCAAATGATATTATCATAGTGTCGTTTTACGTTACTTACGTCAAAGGTAAGTAGTTTGTTTTCGGAATCCAAATCTTTTTTGTAAAATCACACACAACGTGAGGCTAAGCGATGAGGCCGATTTCGTAAACGAAATTATAAAATTACAAGTGGCAAAAACTAATAGTTAAATTGTCTACCGCTGTGAAAGGTTTTTGCCACGACCTATTTTCATTGCGAATTAAAATGATGAATTTACTGTTACCGGCCTTATTGCTTAGGTGATGTTAGGCACCATGGCGTTTCTTTTTTCTTTCTCTGAATGTGTCCGTTGCAAAGTTAATAGAAATGAGTGTCGGATGAGCGGAGGAAGAAAATTTTGTTTTTTTAGGGAGGCTTTTTCCCTTTTTTGTGGGTAGGGAAGGACAAGCTTATTTAAAAAATTTGGATGTGTGTTTGCTGGTGTGGTTTTTAAATGTGCTTGAGCTGTGGGCTGCATATGAAACTTAAATTTTAATCTTCACTAAATCTAAACACCCAATGGTCGTTACCCAACGGTCATAACCCAATGGTCGTTACCCAACGGTCATAACCCAATGGTCGTTACCCAATGGTCGTTACCCAATGGTCGTTACCCAATGGTCGTTACACAACGGTCGTTACCCAATGGTCGTTACCCAATGGTCATAACCCAATGGTCGTTACTCAATGGTCGTTACCCAACGGTCATAACCCAATGGTCGTTACCCAACTGTCTTTACCCAATGGTCTTTACACATTGGTCATCACCCAAAGGTCTGTTTTCCATTGGTCGTTACCCAATGGTCTCAACATAACGGTCTTAACATAACGGTCTTAACATAATGGCGTGACCCAACGGTAGTATTACAATGGTCTTGACATAATGGTATTAACACACAATACAATTATGGGGCGAAGCCCCACAATTGTATTGTTTTTATTGTATAATTATTTTTCTATTCACAACAGTCTTATTATCATTCAGTATTTGCACAAAATAAATCCCTGCCCTCAATTCTTCTCTTTCTATTAGTAGCTGTTTACCTACAAAGTTTATTATTTTTACTTCTTTACCCAGCACATCCATTATTTTAATGATGGTGGTTTTTTGTTCTTCATTAAATGTAATGATGGTTTGGGAGGTAAAAGGATTAGGCGAGATAGTTATTGCATCATCGAAACTGGCTTCTACAATACCTGTAGTAGTTATATTATAACAAGAAGAAGTATCGGAGCAGCTGTTTTGCGTTACAATAACCGCATAGTTACCATTTGAAGTTGCAGTAAAACTTTGGTTGGTTTGACCTCACACAGTTCTAAAAGTGTAACAGTCGAAATACTCTCCGGTCGCCACACATAGCGGTCGTCACACACAGTTCTAAAAGTGTAACAGTCGAAACACTCTCCGGTCGTCATATATAGCGGTCGTCACACACAGTTCGTTGTAGGTTCAAATACAAGCTGAAACTTTCTATTGAATGATAATTTTTCCTTGATGTACTTCTTTATTTGAATCAATAACTCTAAATATATACATTCCCTTTTCTTTGGTACTAAAATCAACTGTTTGCTCGTTGTTTTTAAAAACTGTTTCAAAAATAACTTTTCCTGTGATATCATAAATTCCAAGAATACTTTCTTTTTCTAAGTTTCTAAAGTAGAGTATTCCGTTACTAGGGTTAGGAAAGACTTCAATTACAGTTCGATTATTTTGAATTTCAGCGGTCGAGGTTGATGTTGATGATGTGTCAATACTAGAGCATGATAAATCTGAAACATTTAATAATATTGGATTAGGCGTGTTCAAGATAGGAACATAACTAACTGGACTATTACTACTATTATCTAACCAATCATAAATGAGGTTATCAATGATAGTAACATTTGTTGTATTCCAGTAATTATTTATTGCATCAATATCATTGTGACCAATGTCATTATTATTATAAATCTCATAAGTCACATTATTATTAATGAAATTATTGTTATGCAATGTCCCTACAAAACTTTTTAACTCAATGGCTGACTTGCCAGAATTTTCCTTTATTAAATTATTATTTGTGTAGAACGTTGTCAATGAAGAGTAGGCGCTGAAGCCATATAATGAGAGTACCGATCCGATGGAAGGGGTAGACAAAGGTCCATTTTTCGTAATGATATTATTCTCAATATAAACCGAACATGTATAACTGTTGGCAAGAGAAGCAATTTCAATTGCGTAACTATCATTTGATTTATTCCCAGCTATATAATTATTGCTAATATGATAAGTGTTATTTTGGTCAGAATACGATATATAAATGCCACCACCATCAGCTGTAGCCTTGTTTTCTACTATTGAATTACATTCAATTCTGATGAATCCTCCGGCTATATTTATTGCACCACCATAATTTCCAACATTATTTTTTATGTTATTATTTAGAATATAAACTTTTTTAGTTCCTAACTGGGTAGGAATATTGATACCCCCATTTGTCAAATTACTATTAATTTCATTGTTGTAAATTAATATGGAATCATAGGAAGCACTTGGTTCAAAAACAATTCCGCCTTGATTATTATTATTTATTTTATTATGAAAGATTTTTACATCGCTATTTATATACTTATAATGCAACCCGCTACCTGAATTATTTAAAATATTACAACTATCTATTCTAAAACCTCCTATATAACTATAAATACCATGAGAACTACTATTTGTAATATTACAATTTCTGATAAACGGCTTAGCATTGTCAACATATACTGCCCCATTGCTCAATCCTCCTGAATATAATACGTTGCAATATTCAAGAATGCAACCACTAACATAATTGCCATTTGTTGTTAAAATTGCATCTGTAGAAAAATCAGTAAAATAAATATAACTCCAATCTCCATTTGATGGAGTTGAATTGTTAGAAGTAAATGTAATTCTATTGTTTGCGTTTCCGCGTGCTTTGAGAGTTCCTTTTATTTGAATACCAAAATTATTACCTACTTTAATTTCTACTCCTGGTTCAATATTTAAAACTACACCAGATGATAACAATATGTTGCCCGTAACAATATATGGACTATTATTTTGTGTCCATGTCGTATTTGAAGATATGATGCCACTAACACTTGTTTGTGACTTACTTGTCATAGAAATTGTAAATAAAAGGAGGAGTCCTATTTGTAATTTTTTTTTGAAGTCTTTAATCTTTTTCATTCTATGAAATTATTTAGAAAACATAAATTATTTTTTAACTATATATTTTTTCCTAGATCGTACTTAACTTAACTGTCTTAAAGCAGAGTTTGAAAGATACTAATAATAAATTCAATTTACGTTCGGGAATCAAAATTGTCGAAAGCAAAGCAGTTTTTTCTTTTTTTGTCTTGTCCTGAAATAGGTTGCCCCCCCATAGTAACCCCATTCCCCTGACATACCTCAATAATCAAAGCCTTTGTTGAGTCATACGCCGCAATATTGAATTTATATTTATTATCAACAACACCATTTGTTTGCCAATCAGCCGTCCAGCCTGTGATAGGGATGATGGTATTAGTAGTGCTTAGTTGATAAACTGTTGGTCGGTGTCTTGCCTACAACGAGTGGCTATGCGATGAGCGGATTTGCGAAGAAGTATTTGTCCGCAAGGACAAATGCTGATAAGAAAATCTGCTCACCAAATGTACTCAAATGCCAGCTTATTGCATAGGCAATGTTACAGGCAGGTTTTTCTTTTTGTTTCCGCGCAGTTCGTGACACACAGAAGTCCTATTACATATAGTTCGTGACACACAGAAGTCCTATTACCCAAAGTTCGTCACACACGGAAGTCAAATTACCCACAGTTCGTCACACACAGAAGTCCTATTACCCATAGTTCGTAACACACAGAAGTTCGATTACACACAGTTCGCAACACACAGAAGTCGAGTTACACAAAGTTCGTACATTGAGCTTTGGTGGTGTTAGGGGCCGGGCCATAGCCGGAATGGGTTTAAGTCCAAATATTTCTTTTCTGACAGTAAATAAGGCTTGTTTTCACCGTAAACATAAATAGTATAAGTGAATCTGCTTTTTTCGTCTTTTACAACAGCTGTATTTGATTCTGCAGTAACCTTAATTATTCGACCTAATTGATCGTATTGATAATTAATATTTTCGATGTCTTCATCTTGGTTTAAAACTATTTGAACAGTTTTTTTATTCTTGTTTCTTAAATAAGTGGTCTTTTCACAAAGTGAATTTCTGATTTTTGTTTCAATTTCTACACTGTCTCCAATATATTCATAATAGCAATTGTAATTTAATTGTTGGTCGGGTTCTTCATCCGTCCTACTACTAATAGTTAAATAGCTAATTTGGGTTACCCGATCTTGATCATCGTATTGATATTTTGTTAGACCGGAACGCATATAAAAATAACTAGGTCCAATAAAAAGTTTCGATGTTTCTGTTTCCTTCTGCCCTTTAGAATTATAGGTATATTCAATGGAGGACACAGTACTAAAGGTCGGGGAGGTTACGTTCTCTAATTGTACAAGTTTTCCGGATACCGTGTCAAGAACTCGGTTACCCCAATCTTCTTGGTAAAGAGTCCTTTCCAAAAGATCCTTTTTGTTGTAAAAATAAAGGTATCTGATGCCATTTGAAAATTTGTTAGTGTGCAAATTGCGTTCATATGTTGATTCGCTTGTAACATGGTTTGCCTCATTGTATGTGTAAACTACTACAGAAGTGTCTCTAATTCCAATATCCCGCCAACTTTTTGAATAACGAACGCGACTAGTTCTCCTGTTCAAACTGTCATACGAATTAATAATTAACGAAGTGTCTTCCCAACGTATTGAACGTATTTCCTTGGTTATATTACCCCTCTCGTCAAACTCATACGAGTGGCCTAATAATGATGTATCACTGCCTTGCGGATATTTGTCATACACTTGACAGTCTTTCAACTGTTCTTTACCAAAAGTCCTTATTATATGTTGTTTGTCGGAAAGTAGTTTTTGAACCACAGTCGATAAGTCCTGAGAATAAATGGAAAGACTCAAAAACAAAAAGATACTTGTCAATATTTTATTTGTCATAAAAAGTCTAATTTTTTTTTAAACTTGCCTGTAACGAGTGGCTAAGCGAAAGTGGCCGCCTTCGTGAGCGAAATTAATCAATTACAAGTGGCAAAAACAAAATAAAAAATAAATTTATACCGCTGAAAAATGTTTTTGCCACGACCTATTTTCATTGCGAACTCAAATGATGAAACGTGGTATTAACGGCCATTTTGCTTAGCCAATGTTGGCAGCAGGGCATTCTTTCGATTCAACTTTTCTGTCATTCGAAACACACTCTGGTCTTAATACACGCAGGTCTTATCGAAAAACTTTAAAAACCATTTCGGTCGTAACACACGCAGGTCTTATTACACGTATGTTTTACCGGAAAACTTTAAAAACCATTTCGGTCGTAACACGCTCTGGTCTTAATACACACATGTCTTGACGAAACTTTAAAAACAATTCATTCGTAACACGCTCCGGTCTTATTACACGTAGGTCGTAACGAGCAACCTGAAAAAACCTGCGGTCGAAACGTGCTCTGGTCGTATTACACGCAGGTCGTAACGAGCAACCTAAAAAAAACTGCTGTCGAAACGCGCTCTGGTCGTATTACACGTAGGTCGTAACAAGCAACCTGAAAAAACCTGCTGTTGAAACACTCTCCGGTATTATTACACAAAGGTCGTAACGAGCAAACTGGAAAACCTTGCGGTCGAAACACGCTCTGGTCTAAACAAAGGTCGTAACGAGAAAACTTAAAAAACCTGCGGTCGAAACACTCTCCAGTTTCATTGGTTTGTCTTGCAGTCTAATTACGCAGCCTTGATTCAAAAAGCTAACGCATTTTCTTATTCAATTACAATATAGTTAAATGACGGGGCTGTAAGTGATACATCACTTCTCAAATTCAATACAAAAGTGCTTTGAGTTGATGTAACAAAATATGCGCAGTATGAAGAATTTGGATTAGCCGGGGTTATTGTAACAATTGGGGCAAACATATAGGATGTGTTAAATGTAATGGTCAGTTCCGTATTGGTTCCGCTTATAGTTGAACCGATTGTTGTAATATTCCCCTTTGTATCTGAAGACCCATTCGTAAGAATCGCACCCGTCAAACCACTAGGAATAGTCATGGTAATAGAAGGTGCAGTAGATTGCTCGCTGCGGATATGCCCGTCTTTAATGTGTAATAAAGCTGTAGGTGTTATTGTACCAATTCCAAGATTACCATTTCCATCTTCAAAAATAGGAGCAATTGTGCAAATTGCATTTGTTCCGTTTGATTTCATAATATAATTTGCTGAAACGCATCCAACAGGGCCTGTTACTCCAGTTGCACCAGTTGGTGCCCCCGCAGGGCCCACCGAACCAGTTGCGCCAGTTGCACCAATACCTGTGTAACCAGTCGCACCTGTTGGTGCTCCTGCTGGACCAGTTGCGCCAGTTAACCCAACGCCAGTAGGTCCTGTTGTACCGGAACTTCCTTTATCACCTGTTGCACCGGTATTGCCCATGCCGCCTGTTGCACCTGTATTTCCAATAACACCCGTTGCACCGTTATTTCCAATCGCACATGTTAATCCTGTATTACCAGTGCTACCTGTTGAACCGGTATTTCCAATAGCACCTGTAAAACCTATATTTCCCATATTTCCTGTGGAACCCTGCAGTCCAGTGGTGCCGGTTGTTCCTTTAATCCCTGTTGAACCTATTGAACCGATTAATCCTGTTGAGTTTATACATAATGATTTCCAACTGGCGTTTATTGCATTCCAATAAAAGAAACAAGCCGAATCGGTATCAAATACTAATAAACTATTTGCTGGAGAAAGAATTGCAAGTCTTTGGTTTGCGGTCATGCGAGGGACAAGAACTCCTTTGTTATTTGTTGGGCTTGCATCAATGTCTAATAAAGCTGATGGTGCAGGTGATAGTGTGCCAATACCGACATTATTGTTTTGAGCACAACATTTATTTAAAGTATTAAAGCTGTTAATAAAAATAAAAATAATGAATGTAACTTGAAACTGTTTTTTTAGGATTTTCATACTGTTAATTGTTTCATGATTTCCTTAATTGTAATACTATAAAAATTACTTTGTAGTTCGTAACACGCAGTTCTAAAAGCACTAGGGTTGAAAAATACTTTATGCTAAATTCAAGATTCGCCCAGAAAAAATATAATTGTCGAAGACAAAGTTCGATTTTTTTTCTTTTTTTTACTTGCCTTGCTGCCAACTAGTGGCTATGCGATGTTGCCGCCTTCGTAAAAATAATTATAAAATTAAAAGTGGCAAAAACCAAATAAAAAATAATTTTCTTCCGCTGTAAAAGGTTTTTGCCACGACCTATTATTCTTGCGAACTCAAATGATGAAATTTACTATGAACGGCAATATAGCATAGCCAATGTTATACACCAGGGCGTTTTTTCTTGCTATGAAATATGTCTGATGCAAAGATAGCAGGAATGTGTGACGGATGTGCGGTGGAAGAAAATTTTGTTTTTTTTAGGGAGG